>JBFIHV010000025.1:0-14918 GCA_041601595.1 Amylibacter sp.
GCGCTGGGCGTTCTGGCAGGATCGCAGGGTACCATGAACAATTTCATCTATGGCAACGAGCGCTACCAGAACTACGAAACGATCTGCGGAGGTACCGGTGCCGGGCCGGATTTCGACGGTGCGGACGCGGTGCATTCCCATATGACCAACACCCGCATGACCGATCCCGAGGTTCTGGAGAGTCGGTTCCCGGTGCGGGTCGAGGAGTTTTCCATCCGGCAGGGGTCCGGTGGGCAGGGCGCACATCGCGGTGGCGAGGGCATCCTGCGCCGCTTATGTTTTCTGGAGCCGATGACCGCGACGGTGCTGAGTTCGCACCGCAAAACGCGGCCCTTCGGCGTGAACGGCGGCGGAGCCGGAGAAGTCGGCGAAAACCGGGTTTGCCGGTCTGACGGAACCGTCGAGGAACTGGCCGGCAACGCGTCGGCCGAGATGCGTGCGGGCGATATATTCGAGATGAAAACCCCCGGCGGTGGCGGCTTCGGGCCGGCGACCGAGGTCAGCTGACGGCGCTGTATCGGCCGAGTTCTCCAGAGTAGGCGTCGAATTTCCGGGCTATCAGACGGGCAAGGGCCCGCTGTTTGTTGTGAACGGTGAATCCCGTGTCTGTGGGTTCGACAAATCGCCCGTATTCCAGAAGAATATCGTCGATATTCTTGTCCAGTGCCCGGGTGAGCGGCCCGAAACTTTCTTCGAGTTCGGTCTTGTCGACCTTGAAGTCGCACATCACCATCTCGATGGCGCGGGCGCGCATCCTGTCGGTCTCGCTGATCGCCACGCCGCGTTGTGTTGCAAGACCGCCTTCGGTCACCATCCGCAGATATTGCGACGATCTTGGAGCGTTCTGCGCATAACCCTCTGCGTACTTCGAAATGGCGCTGGCGCCCAGCCCGATCAGGGTGTCGCAACTGTCAGTCGTATAGCCCTGAAAATTCCGGCGCAGACGGCCGCTCGCCGCCGCCGCCGCCAGCGTGTCGCCGGGTTTTGCAAAATGGTCGATCCCGATGGCGTCATAGCCGGACGTTTCCAGACGTTCGGCCATCTGGTCGAACAGGCCCCGCCGCGCGGGGCCGCCGGGCAGTGCCGCTTCGTCGATCATCTGCTGGCGTTTCGCCATCCATGGGACATGGGCATATCCGTAAAGCGCAATCCGGTCCGGATTCAGCGACTGGACCCGCGTCAGCGTCTCATTGACGCTTTCCGGCGTCTGGTGCGGCAGGCCATAGAGGATATCCGTATTCAGTGACTGAATTCCGGCAGCCCTCAGATCCGCGACGCAATCAGCCGTCTGTTCCAGACTCTGAAGACGTCCGATCGCCTGCTGGACCTTGGGATCGAAGTCCTGAATTCCAACGCTTGCGCGGTTCATTCCGGCGTCTGAAAGGGCGCTGATCTTGTCCTTGTCCACCAGAGTCGGATCGATCTCCACCGAGAACTCGAACGGGTCGTCGACCTGAAAAACATCCTTTATGGCATTTGCCAGGACCGCGACTTCGTCGGGGAGCAAAATCGTCGGTGTACCGCCGCCCCAATGCAGCCGCCCCATTCGGACGCCTTCAGGCAGCATTTCGCGCAACATTTTGATTTCCTGCAACAAACCTTCCAGATAAGCCGCCACCGGCCGGTGGCTCTTGGTCCCCTGGGTCCGGCAGGCGCAATACCAGCACAACCGCTCGCAGAACGGAATATGGGCGTAAACCGACACCGGTTTTTCGACGCTGAGATTTTGCAGGGCCGATTTTGAGAAATCGGCGTTGATCCCGTTATGGAACTGGACCGCGGTCGGGTAGCTTGTGTACCTTGGCGCGTGACTGGTGTAGACTCCGAGGTCTTCAAGGATTCGATTGTCGCTCATAAGCAAAGAACTACGTCCGGAGCGCGCAATAGACCTTGATCTATATCAAATCTGGAAGTTTACTGTTATAGTTGAAAAGTAGTTCATGGGTTTTACGATTTTGGGTATGGGCGCATTATGAATGTTGGCGCAAATTATAGTAGAAATTCCGTTAAAGAGAGATGTGGAGATTGTCCGATTCACCATCGGGCTGTTTGTGCTTATTGCGAAAAAGCCGAGTTGATGGTGTTGGAGGCAATGAAGTCCTACAAGTCCTATTCCCCTGGCGAGCCGATAATCTGGGCAGGGGACGAGATGCGTTACGTAGGCTCGATCGTCTCGGGCGTGGCAAGCCTTTCGCAAACCATGGAAGACGGGCGCAAGCAAATGGTCGGGCTGTTGCTGCCCAGCGATTTTGTCGGCCGGCCGGGCCGGAGCCATGCGGCTTTCGATGTGGAGGCGACGTCCGAAGTGACCCTTTGCCGGTTCGAGCGCAGGCCTTTCGAAAAACTGCTTAACGATGTGCCGCATTTGCGCCAGCGCATGCTGGAGATGGCGCTGGACGAGCTGGATGCGGCCAGAGAGTGGATGCTGCTTTTGGGCAGGAAAACCGCGCGCGAGAAAATTTCCAGCCTGATCTACATCATCGCGCAGCGCGAAGCCGATCTGAAGCCGGGCAACGGCTCCGTCGCCGTCGAGTTCGATCTGAAACTGACGCGCGAAGCGATGGCGGATTATCTCGGCCTGACGCTGGAAACGGTCAGCCGGCAGGTCAACGGGCTCAAGAAAGACGGTGTAATCGACCTCTTGGGCAAGCGCCAGGTCCGGATCAGGGATATCGCCCGTCTGCTGCAAGAGACGGGCGACGATGCGGATGGCGGCATGCCGGTCTAGTGCGCCATGAAGATCGGCACGCGGCAGTCTTCCAGCATTTTACGTGTCGGGCCGCCGAACAGGAATTCGCGAACCGGCGAATGTCCGTATCCCCCCATCACAATCAGGTTTGCGCCGATTTCTCGGGCGTGACCGCGGATCAGGTCAGAGATCGCCTCGCCTGATTTCGGAACGACCTTGATCTCCACATTGATCTGGTGACGGGCAAGGAATGTCGCGATATCGGAAGAGACCTGCTCCGGCAGTATCTTGTCGGGATCCTTCGCGACGATCACGACATCGACCTTGTCGGCTTTTTCCAGCAGAGGCATCGCCATTTTCGCGGCGCGCAGGGCCTGACGGCCGCCATCCCATGCGATAACGACGTTGGAGCCTGTCGTGGCGATCTCGTCCGCCGGAACGATCAGCAGGGGACAGTGATTTGCCATCAGTGCGCTCTCGGTGATTTTCTCGTCGGTTTCCGTCCGCTCCGGTCCATAGGGCTGCGGCAGAATCACCAGATCGCTGAAGCGCGCCGCATGGTCCATGAGGTCCGGCAGTTCATCGCGGTTCAGGACAGCTGCCTCGACGCTTGAATAAATATCCTCGGCGTTGACGATCTTTTCCGCCTCGGCCTTGAGTTCAATGACCTTTTCCGTCAGCTTTTCGCGCTCGTTCTCGCTGACCGCCAAGGGGATTTCAGAATAGGGAAAACCGAGGGCCGCCTTGATCGTGGAAAACGCCGGACAGATCACGTGCAGGTGGCCGCCTGACTCCTTGGTAAACCGGATCGCGCGCTCGATTGCCGGCCGCGAACTTTGCTTGCCGTCCCACAGTGTCAAAATAGATTTGTAAGCCACGTCCTGTTCCTTTTCGAGATTTCAGATAGCAATAATCTATGCCCTTATTTTGTTTATTGTAAATGAAACCGAGCAACTTTGATCTGGATCAAGGTAGACAGTGGCCCCGTGCGGCAGTTAGGGTTTCAGAACGGGACGAAAAACAGGTGTCATTATGGAATTATTCAAGCTGGCCGCTTTTGCGTTCATTGCCCTTTTCGCGGCAATGGCGGCAAATTTCGCGCATGATACCGCTTATGCGGTGCATGGAATCATAATCATGCTGGTTGCGGCCTATATGTTCTGGCGCACGCTTACGCATCTGGGCGAGCCGAAACCTCTGCCGCAAACCGGATACAAGGACGACGTGATCCGCGCCGGCGTCATCGCGACCGCCTTTTGGGGGGTCGTCGGATTCCTGGTCGGGACATATATCGCGTTCCAGCTGGCGTTTCCGGCGCTCAATTTCGACCTACCGTTCACGACCTTCGGCCGCCTGCGTCCGCTGCACACCTCGGCGGTGATCTTCGCATTCGGCGGCAACGCTTTGATTTGCACCTCGTTCTACATCGTCCAGCGCACATCCGCCGCGCGGCTCTGGGGCGGGAACCTCAGCTGGTTCGTGTTCTGGGGATATCAGCTGTTCATCGTTCTGGCTGCCACCGGCTATCTGCTGGGCGCCACGCAATCCAAGGAATATGCAGAGCCTGAATGGTACGTCGATATCTGGCTGACGCTGGTCTGGCTGGCCTATTTGGCCGTGTTCATGGGCACGATCATCAAGCGCAAGGAGCCGCATATCTATGTGGCGAACTGGTTCCTGCTGTCGTTCATCGTGACGGTGGCGATGTTGCATGTCGTCAACAACCTCAGCCTGCCGGTATCCATTTTCGGCTCCAAGTCGGTGCAACTGTTCGCCGGCGTTCAGGACGCGCTGACCCAGTGGTGGTACGGACACAACGCGGTGGGCTTTTTCCTGACCGCCGGATTTCTGGGCATGATGTACTATTTCGTCCCGAAACAGGCGGAGCGTCCGGTCTATTCCTACAAGCTGTCGATCATCCACTTCTGGGCGCTGATCTTTTTGTATATCTGGGCCGGCCCGCACCATTTGCATTACACGGCGCTGCCTGACTGGGCACAGACCCTCGGCATGGTGTTCTCGATCATGCTCTGGATGCCAAGCTGGGGCGGCATGATCAACGGCCTGATGACCCTGTCGGGCGCGTGGGACAAGCTGCGCACCGATCCGATCCTGCGGATGATGGTGATCTCGCTGGCGTTCTACGGCATGTCCACATTCGAGGGACCGATGATGTCGATCCGCTTGGTGAACTCGCTGTCGCACTACACCGACTGGACCATCGGCCACGTTCATTCCGGCGCGCTGGGCTGGAACGGCATGATCACCTTCGGCGCGCTGTACTTCCTGGTGCCGCGTCTTTGGGGCCGCGAGCGGCTGTATTCGCTGTCGATGGTCAACTGGCACTTCTGGCTGGCGACGATCGGCATCGTGTTCTACGCGGCTTCGATGTGGGTTACCGGCATAATGGAGGGCCTGATGTGGCGCGCGGTGGATGACCAGGGCTTCCTGATCAACTCCTTCGTCGACACGGTCGCCGCGAAGCAGCCGATGTACATTGTCCGCGGACTGGGTGGCGTGCTCTACCTGACCGGCGCAATCATCATGGCCATCAACCTCTGGCTCACCGCCAGAGGGGTCCACGAACAAAAACCGGCCGCGCTGCGTGCGGTTCCTGCGGAATAACGGAGGGTCCGATGTCTTTCATATCCAACCATAAAAAAGTCGAGCGCAATGCCACGCTGTTGCTGGGATTGAGCTTTGTCGTTGTCACCATCGGCGGCATTGTCGAGATCGCGCCTCTGTTCTATCTGGAGAATACGATCGAGAAAGTCTCGGGCGTGCGGCCATATTCGCCGCTGGAACTCGCCGGGCGCAATATCTATGTGCGCGAGGGCTGCTATGTCTGCCACAGCCAGATGATCCGCCCGCTGCGCGACGAGGTGGAACGCTATGGCCCATATTCGCTGGCGGCGGAGTCGATGTATGATCACCCGTTCCAGTGGGGTTCGAAGCGCACCGGCCCCGATCTGGCCCGCGTCGGGGCCCGCTATTCGGATGAGTGGCACGTGGACCACCTGGTCGATCCGCGCGCCGTCGTGCCCGAGAGCATCATGCCGAAATACGGGTTCCTGCTGGACCGCAGGCTGGATGGCGAGGATGCCGAGGCCGTACTGGTGGCAAATCGCAGGGTCGGTGTGCCTTATTCGGACGAGATGATCGAGAATGCGGCCGCCGATTTCGCGGCGCAGGCCGATCCCGACAGCGACTACGAGGAAATGCAGGCGCGCTATCCCAAGGCGCAGGTGCGTAACTTCGACGGGCAGCCAGCGCTGACCGAAATGGATGCGCTGGTCGCATATTTGCAGATGCTCGGCACGCTGGTCGATTTCTCGACCTTCCAGCCCGACGCAAGCCGATAGAGAGGACGCATCATGGAGCTTTACACTATCATGCGCCACTTTGCGGACAGCTGGGGCTTGCTGGCGATGATGCTGTTTTTTATTGGAGCCATCGCGATCCTATTCCGTCCGGGCGCCAACGCAATGCACAAGAACGCCGCCTCCATCCCGTTGCGGGATGATACACCCGACCGCTCGCCAAGCGACCATGACACTAACGCCCGCAAGAAAACCCGCGTCGAATCGGAGGATGCGAAATGAGAAAGCCCAAGCTGACCGACGAAGACTATCCAACAACCGGCCATGAATGGGACGGCATCCGCGAATATGACAAACCGATGCCGCGCTGGTGGCTGATCACCTTCATCATCACCGTGATCTGGGGTCTTGGGTACACTGTCATCTATCCGGCGTGGCCGCTGATCAACGGCGCGACACCAGGCCTTCTGGGGTATGCGTCGCGGGCAGAGGTGGCTAAGGATATCGCAGCCGTGAACAGCGAAAACGCCACGATCGAGGCAAAGCTGCTGTCGACCCCGATCGGTGCGGTCGCAGACGATCCGGATCTGGCGCGCTTCGCCACGGCCGGCGGCGGCGCGGTGTTCCGCACCTATTGTTCACAGTGCCACGGTGCAGGGGCGCAGGGCGCCAAGGGCTACCCGAACCTGCAGGACGATGACTGGCTCTGGGGCGGCGATCTGGCGGCCATCGAAACCACGATCCGCCACGGCATCCGCTATGACGGCGATGAAAACACCCGTTTTTCACAGATGCCGGCCTTTGGCGAGATTCTGGATGAAACGGATATCGCCAAGCTCGCCGAATTCGTGCTGATGGTTTCCGGCCAGGAACATGACGCCGGAATGGCCGGTGAAGGCGCAACCCTGTTCGCCGACAACTGTGCCGCATGCCACGGCGACAATGCCATGGGCGACCCGGCGCAAGGCGCGCCCAATCTGTCGGATGCGCTGTGGCTCTTCGGTGGCGACAGAGAGACTATCGTCGATACGATCACCAACAGCCGCTTCGGCGTCATGCCTGCTTGGCAGGGCCGCATAACCGATGCCCAGATCAAACAGGCGGCCTTCTATGTGCACCAGCTTGGTGGCGGAGAATAGCTTTCCTGCGCGCGCGTGCAGGGAAGAAGCGCTGGTCCCAACGTCCTGTTCAGACTTCCGGGACCGGCGCTTTCCAGTCTGGCAAAAAGAGCCTAGACTGTCAGTAACCAGAGCAGCATCTTACAGGATACTGGTAGCGAGATGACCGCAAGACAAACAGACCCGCCGAAGCTCTTTGCAGCGAGGGAGCCGGTCTTTCCACAGCGTGTTTCCGGATGGTACCGCCGTCTGAAGTGGTACGTGATGATCGTGACGCTGGGCATTTACTATGTCACGCCGTGGATTCGCTGGGACAGGGGTCCGAGCCTTCCGGATCAGGCGGTGCTGATCGACATGGCGAATGCGCGCTTCTTCTTTTTCTGGATCGAGATATGGCCGCATGAATTCTATTTCGTCGCCGGTCTGCTGATCATGGCGGGGCTCGGACTGTTCATGTTCACCTCGGCGCTGGGCCGCGTCTGGTGCGGCTACACCTGTCCGCAAACCGTCTGGACCGATCTGTTCATTCTGGTCGAACGCTGGGTGGAAGGCGACAGGAACGCCCGCATCAGGTTGTTGCGGGCCGACTGGAGCCTGAACAAGCTGCGCCTGCGCCTGACCAAATGGCTGCTGTGGTTGCTGATCGCCGTGGCGACAGGCGGCGCCTGGGTCTTCTATTTCGCCGATGCGCCGACATTGTTGCGGGATATTGTGACCGGTCAGGCCGCCTTTATCGCCTATGCCACGATTGCCGTGCTGACCGGCACGACCTTTCTGTTCGGCGGCTTCATGCGGGAGCAGGTCTGCAATTATATGTGCCCGTGGCCCCGGATTCAGGCGGCGATGATGGACGAACACTCTCTGACGGTCGCCTACCGGGAGTGGCGCGGCGAACCGCGCGGCAAGCAGGGCAAGGCCGAAGGAGACTGCATCGACTGCATGGCCTGCGTCAACGTTTGCCCGCAGGGCATCGACATCCGCGACGGGCAGCAGATGGAATGCATTACCTGCGCGTTGTGCATAGACGCTTGCGACAACATCATGGAGAAGATCGGCAAGCCGCGCGGACTGATCGACTACTTGGCGGAAACCGACGAAGAGCGTGAACGCAGCGGCCTGCCGCCGAAACCGGTCTGGTCGCATATTCTGCGGCTGCGCAATCTTGTTTATTTCGGGCTTTGGTCGGCGTTTGGCATCGCCCTGGTCGTAGCATTGTTCATCCGGTCGGATTTTTCCGCATCGGTAGCGCCAGACCGAAATCCGCGCTTTGTCACGATGTCGGACGGGTCTATCCGGAACGCCTATGAACTCAAACTGAACAACCAGACCGGAGAGGAGCGGACCTTCCAGATTTCGGTCAGGGCCGACGATCCCTTCCGGTTTGAGCTGCAAGGCCAGTCAAACTGGCTGGTGACGGTTCCTGCGGATGGCACGCTGCACCAGCGCGTGTTTGTCTATGCCTATCCGCAATATCCTTCGGCCCGTGCCGACAGCACCCCGATCCGTTTCTGGGTCGAGGAACTGGACGGCGGCGAGCGTACCTCTGTAGACACATTCTTTGCAGGAGACGAGAAATGAGCGTGTTTGGCGGGCCGCTGACGGGCCGGAAGGTCGGCGCAATCTTTCTGGGCGGGTTCGGGACGATCATCGCCGCCAACCTGACGTTGCTGTATTTCGCGATCGGGTCCTTTCCGGGCATCGAGGTCAAGAACACTTATGCGGACAGCATGGGGTTCGAACAGCGCCGCGCGGCGCAGGAAACCCTGAACTGGCGGACCGCAGCGACTTTCGACGGGCGGGACGTCATCCTGTCCATAACCGATCGATCCGGCAAGACCGTCTATGTCAGCGACCTGTCGGCGATCGTCGGGCTGGCGACCCGCGAAGGTCAGGACCGTCCCGTGGACCTGCTGTTCGGCGGTTCGGATTATCGCGCCGCCATGGACCTGGCCGCCGGAAACTGGCAGTTGCGGTTGGCAGCGACGGCGCAGGACGGGACATCGTTCCGCCAGATCCTGCCGCTGATCGTCAGGGGGAAGTAATGAGCGTCGCCGCCTGTCCGGGGTGTGTTTCCGGTCCCGGTTCCGCATCGGGGGCAGGGACGGCTGCGGATGCCCGGCATCTGTCTTATTCGGTGCCCACGATCCATTGCGCCGGTTGCATCGCCAAGATCGAGAAAAACATCGGCACCCTTCCGGGGGTGCGTTCCGCCCGCGTGAACCTGAGCCAGAAACGACTGCTGGTCGATGCGGACGGCGGCTTGCAGGACAAGATTCTGGCCCGTCTGGCCGGACTGGGCTACGAAGCCTATCCGCTGGATCGCTCCGTTCTGGAAAAGGGCGGGGACCCCGAGGCGCGCGCGCTGCTGGTGCGGTTGGCGGTGTCGGGGTTCGCCATGATGAACGTCATGCTGCTGTCGGTCTCGATCTGGTCGGGAGCAGAGGGCGAAACCCGCAATTTCCTGCACTGGATTTCGGCGGCGATCGCCTTGCCCACGGTCTGTTTCACCTCTGCCCCCTTCTGGCACAGCGCCCTGTCGGCCTTGCGGCGGGTGCGGCTGAACATGGACGTTCCGATCACGCTCGCGATTTTTCTGGCGACCGGAATGTCGCTGTTCGAAACGATTGTCGGCGGTCGTGACGCCTATTTCGACGCCGCGCTCAGCCTGACCTTCTTTTTGTTGCTGGGGCGCTATCTGAACCACCGCACCCGCATGGCGGCGCGGTCCGCCGCCGTCGAACTGGCGGCGATGGAGGCGAAGACGGCGCTGCGCATGGGCGCGACCAACCAGCAGGTGCCGATCGAGGACCTGAGGATCGGCGATGTCGTGCTGGTGCAGCCGGGGATGAGCATTCCGGTGGACGGCACGGTGATCAACGGCGAAAGCGATATCGACAAGGCTCTGCTGACCGGCGAGAGCCTGCCGGAGAGGGCCGACCTTGGCTCGGAAGTCTTCGCAGGCACCCGCAATCTGACCGGCCCGCTGCAAATCCGGGTTACCAAAGCCATAGAAAACAGCGTTTTGCGACGTATCGGAGAGCTCGTCAGCCTCGCTGAAACCGCGAAATCGCAATATACCGGACTGGCGGAACGTGCCGCCGAAATCTATGCGCCGGTGGTACACATTCTGGCCTTCGCGACCTTCGCCGGATGGTACTGGATCGGCGGTGATGTGCGCCAGTCCCTGAACATCGCTGTATCGGTCCTGATCATTACCTGCCCGTGTGCGCTGGGCTTGGCGGTGCCCGCGGTGATGACGGCTGCGGTCAGCCGTCTGTTCCGGGCCGGCGTCCTGATCAAGGACGGAACCGCCATCGAGCGGCTGGCAGAAGTCGATAACGTCGTGTTCGACAAGACAGGCACCCTGACACGCGGCGAGCCGGTTCTTACGGGGGACATTCCTGCCGAGGCGCTGGCCATCGCGGCCGGACTGGCGCAAGGCAGCGCGCATCCGTTGTCGCGTGCGATCATTCAGGCGACCACCGAGCGCGGAACAGAACCTGCTTCTCTGACCGCGATCACAGAGGTTCCGGGCAAGGGCGTCGAAGGCGAATTTCGGGGCCGGAAGGCGCGGCTGGGCCGTGCCGGATGGCTGGGCGCCGATGCGCTTCCGGGCACCATGCAGACATGGCTGCAACTGGAAGGCGACGCGCCGGTGTGCCTGCGTTTTGCCGATGTCCTGCGGCCCGAGGCCCAAGCGGTTGTGCGGCAACTGGCGGATCGGGGATTTGCGCCGGCCTTGCTGACCGGCGACCGTCAGGATGTCGCGCGGCCGCTTGCCGAACAGCTTGGAATCGTGTCGGTGTTGGCCGATGTCCTGCCCGAGCAGAAGGTCACGGCCATACAGGAACGCGGCGGCCGGACGCTGATGGTCGGCGACGGGCTGAATGACGCCGCCGCGATGGGCGCGGCCCATGCCTCGATGGCGCCGGCGACGGCGATCGACGCGACGCGCACGGCCGCCGACTGTATCCTGCTGGGGAATTCGCTGTCCGAGATCCCGCGCACCCTCGCCATCGCGCGCATGGCGAAACGCCGTATACTGGAAAATTTCGCGGTCGCCGCAGGATACAACCTGATTGCGATACCTGTCGCGGTGCTGGGCTATGCCTCGCCGCTGGCTGCCGCAATCGCGATGTCCACGTCATCGATACTGGTGTCGCTGAACGCCTTGCGCCTGTTGCGGGGGCCGGCGTCATGACCGCGCTGCTCTATCTGGTGCCGATTTCCCTGATTCTTGGCGGTATCGGACTGTTTGCCTTCTTCTGGACGGTGCGTTCCGACCAATACGACGACGCAGAGGGCAACGCCTCGCGCATACTGACCGACCTTTACGATGACGAACCGAAACCGGATCCATGATCCGTGTGGCGGGGAACGGTTCGCCGGACATTACCTGCCGACGTAAGCATCAAAATTCGGCGACATGCCCAGAATTCAGGCAAGGCGTCGGCGTCCACTGGTGTGGCCAGCGATTTGCCGCTTCTCTAACCCCTGCGGATTTGCAATACTTGACCGAAACGCGAAATCGCCGGGCGGAGGGTATCCAAATTTTTTTCGACGAAATGAAAGACGCTTCCGGAGCGCCGAGGGACCCGTACGCCCAGTACAACGAGTGGTTTTCGGGTGAAGACCCAAAGATTTTGCTGAAGAAATCCTCGGAAGCAGAAGCGTTTTTTCGCAGGATCGGGATCACCTTCAACGTCTACGGCGCGAGCGAGGCGGACGAGCGCCTGATCCCCTTCGATATTGTGCCGCGGATCATTTCCGCGCGGGAATGGCGTACCCTGGAACGCGGTATCGAGCAGCGTGTCCGTGCCATAAACGCCTTTCTGCATGACATCTATCACCGGCAGGAGATCATCAAGGCCGGGCGTCTTCCGAAAGAGATCGTCGCCAATAACGCGGCGTTTCTGCCGCAGATGATCGGCGTTTCGCCACCGGGCGGCATTTACACCCATATTATCGGGGTCGATCTGGTGCGCACCGGCGAAGACGATTTCTTCGTGCTGGAGGATAACGCCCGCACGCCGTCGGGCGTGTCCTACATGCTGGAAAACCGCGAAACCATGTTGCAGATGTTTCCCGAACTTTTCACAAAGCTCAGGGTCCAGCCGGTCAGTTCCTATCCGCAGCAGTTACGCAAGTCGCTGTCGAACTGCGCACCGCCCGGAATGCGGAACGCCTCGCCGACCGTTGCGGTGCTGACCCCCGGTATCCACAATTCCGCCTATTTCGAACATGCGTTTCTGGCAGACGAAATGGGTGCCGAACTGGTGGAGGCCACGGATCTGTCGATTGTCGACGGTTACGTCGCCATGCGTACGACACAGGGCTATCAGACGGTGGATGTCCTGTACCGCCGCGTCGATGACGACTATCTGGACCCTTTGAATTTCAACCCGAATTCGCTGCTCGGCGTGCCGGGAATATTCGACGTCTACCGGGCGGGGAACATCACGCTGGCCAATGCGCCGGGAACCGGGATTGCGGACGACAAGGCGCTGTATTCCTACATGCCCGACATCGTGGAATTCTACACCGGCGAAAAGGCGATCCTGAAAAATGTGCCGACACACCGCTGTTCAGATCCCGAGGCGCTGGCCTATGTGCTGGACCATCTGAAAGAGCTCGTGGTCAAAGAGGTGCACGGTTCCGGCGGCTACGGCATGCTGGTCGGGCCTGCCGCCAGCAAAAAGGAACTCTCGGCCTTTGCCAAGAAGCTCAAGGCGCGTCCGGGCAACTATATCGCCCAGCCGACGCTGGCGCTGTCGACCGTTCCGATCATGACCAAAAAGGGACTGGCCCCGCGCCATGTCGATCTGCGCCCCTTTGTGCTGGTTTCCCCGAATTCAATCCATGTGACGGCAGGCGGGCTGACCCGAGTTGCCCTGAAAGCGGGGTCGCTGGTTGTGAATTCGTCGCAGGGCGGGGGAACCAAGGACACCTGGGTTTTGGGGGACTAGGGACATGCTGGGAAAAACCGCAGGCGGCCTGTTCTGGATGTTCCGTTATCTGGAGCGCAGCGAAAACGCCGCTCGATTGCTGGAGGCGGGCTGGCGCATGGCGCTGACGCGCTCGGATTCGGCCGACACCGAATGGGAGTCGGTGCTGACCACCGTCGGCGCGCGCACGGCCTATAACCGACACTACGACAACTACGACGCCGCCAACGTCATCAATTTCCTGCTCAGGGACAAGGAAAACCCCGGCAGTATCCTGTCGATGCTGGAGCAGGCCCGCAACAACGCCCGTCTGGTCCGCACGGCCCTGTCGCGCGAGGTCTGGGAATCCACCAACGAATGCTGGATGACGCTGAAATCCGACCTTGCAAGACCGGTGCCCGACCGGGACCTTGCTGCGGTGCTGTCGGCGGTCAGGTACCGCACCGCCGTCGTGCGCGGATCGCTGCACGGAACCATGCTGCGCAACGACATTTACGATTTCTCGCGGATCGGGACATTTCTGGAACGCGCGGACAACACTGCGCGGATACTCGATGTGAAATACTATATCCTCCTGCCATCGGCCGCCGCCTTGGGCTCCTCGCTGGACAATGCCCAGTGGGAGACGATCCTGCGGTCCGTCTCCGCCTACCGGTCCTACCGCTGGCTTTATCCCGGCGACATCAACGCCAAGGGCATTTCCGATTTCCTGATACTCGACCAGCGCATGCCGCGGTCCCTGGCGTTCTGCATGGCGAAAATTGCCAGTCACCTGGAAAATCTGGAACAGCAATACGGCGTGCGCCACGAAAGCCATGATCTTTCAGACCGAATGCTGCTCGACCGTAAACGCCATAGCGTCGACAGGATATTCGACGACGGCCTGCACGAGTTTCTGGTGGACCGGATCAAATGCACCTCGCGACTGGCGGCGCAGATCGAAACCGACTTCCGGTTCTACGGATGATATGAAATGCGACTGAAGATCAACTATACGACGACCTATACCTATGACGCTCCGGTGCCCTATGCGCTGCAGCAGTTGCGCATGACGCCGCGCCACGCGCGCGGGCAAGAAATCCTTCGCTGGGACCTGTCGGTCACAGGCGGCAAAAAGCAGGTCATGTTCGAGGATCAGTTCAAGAATGTCACCGACCTGATTTCCATGGATGCCGACGCCACTTCGATCGAAATAAGATGCGAGGGCGAAGTCGAAACCAGCGACCACAACGGTATCGTCGGCAAGCACAAGGGATACGCGCCGCTCTGGCTGTTTCTGGGCCCGACAGGGTTCACCGCGCCCGGGCCCAATATCCGCAAGCTTGCCAGCAAGATAAGGCATCAGGAGTTTGGCGACCAACTGGAAAGTCTTCATTTTCTGTCAAGTGAAATCGGTTCTGCCGTAAAGTACGAAACCGGCAGAACCGACAGCACAACCAATGCCGAAGAGGCCTTTGTATCAGGTCACGGGGTCTGTCAGGACCACTCGCATATCATGATCGCAACGGCGCGCCTGCTGGGGTTTCCGGCGCGTTATGTCAGCGGCTACCTGATGATGAACGACCGGATCGACCAGGACGCCAGCCATGCCTGGTGCGAGGTCTGGGTGGAAGAACTCGGCTGGGTCGGGTTCGACGTGTCCAACGGCATTTCACCCGATGAACGCTATGTCAGGGTCGCGGTGGGCCGCGATTACAAGGACGCGTCGCCGGTGCGCGGCATCCGTATGGGCCATTCGCAAGAAGAGCTTTGTGTTTCCCTGCAAGTTCAGCAATAACACGGCGACTCGTTTCTTTGGAGCTTGCGGGAAATGACCTATTGCGTCGGTTTGCAGATCAATCGCGGA
>JBFIHV010000026.1:0-14226 GCA_041601595.1 Amylibacter sp.
CCGGTATCGAGATTGGGCGCGACCGTCGAATTGTACAGGCAACCGCAACTGTCAGCCATTGCGCGGTCGGGGGCGGCCTGTGCTATGGCACCCATGACGAGATCGACGATCGAGTGACATACGATCATACGCTGGAAACATGCGGCCGGCAGTTGCGCATTCACAAGGGAACCCTTTGGCGCAATGATTGTCACGGGCGCCTTGCAACCTTCGGTATTGGCGATTTCCGGGTTGGTGATGCACTTCATGACATAATATGTCGCGGCCATTGTCGCCGACAGCGGCGCGTTGATCGGCCCCTCGACCTGGGCATCGGTGCCAGTGAAGTCGAAAGTCACTTCCTCGCCGGCCACTGTCATTTCAAGTTTGAGTTTGAAAGGTCCGCCCTTGGCGCCATCGTCGAGAATTGTTTCCTCGTGCCGGTATGTGCCGTCCGGGATGGCGGCGATCTCGGCGCGGGTCCGCACCTCCGACTGACGGATCAGGTCATCGAAACAGCCCAGAACGGTCGCTGTTCCATATGTGTCGAACAGGCTTTCGAATTCCTTGGCGCCGACCTGAATACCTGCGGCCTCGCCCATGAGGTCGTTCTCCAGAATGCGCGGGACGCGACTGTTGTTCAGGATGAGAGCCATCAAGGCCTCGTCGCGGACGCCCTCGCGGATCAGCTTCAGCGGCGGAATTCGCAGGCCCTCTTGCCAAATCTCGACGCCCCAACCTCGTGTGCCCATCCACATTGCGCCGATATCCATATGGTGCACGTTGAGGGCAGTGAAGCCGACGAGTTGCTGTTCGTGGAACACCGGATGGAATGCGATGATATCGTTGGTATGGTGCGATGACAGGGACTCTCCGCCGGCATAAGGGTCATTGGTTATCACGACATCGCCGGGGCGCCATGTCTCCAGCGGGAAATAATGATCCAGAACGGTGCGCAGGGTGATCCCGATGCAGTTCAGGTGGATCGGAATACTGGCGCTTTCGGCAAGAAGGCGCCCCTGACCGTCAAACAGTGCCGCGGAGCAATCCTCCATCTCCTTGATGATGTAGGAGGTGCCGGACCGGATCATGCGGCCGGCGATCTGTTCCGCGATCATTGTGAGTGCGTTTCGCACGATTTCCAGAGTGATCGGATTTACCGTTGCCTTGGCGGGCGTGGTTCTTGATTGCATTTTCATGGCCTTATCTCCCGTCATTCAGCTTCGGTCTTGGAAACATGGGCATGCCGCCAGGGGTCCCACTTCGCGATCCAGCCGGGAAGAATTACGCAGGTTGAACCGGGGTATTCGACGATGGCCGGGCCCTCGACCTTCGATCCTGCCGGAATATCCGTGAACCGATAAACCGGCCAATCGGACGGCTTGGCGGAAGAGGCATGAAGCACGGAACGCGTTCCGATCGGGGCCGGAACCACGTCGGTCTGTGAATGGGCGGGCCAAGGCAGGGCCGGCGGTTGGCTCGATCCCGTGACACGCAGGTTCACGATCTCGACCGCATGTTGCTCCAGGCGGTAGCCATAGACCCGTGAATGTTCTTCGTGAAACCGGGAGGACATGCCTGAAAGCAGATCAGTGGTTATCTCGCCGGCGGGCAGGGGAAGCGTGAGTTCATAGGCCTGGCCACGGTAGCGCAGGTCGACACCTCGAAGTACCTGAATATCACTTTCATCGATATTCTGGCCGCGGAGCGCCTGAACCGCTTCGGACACCAGGTCATCGAGGTCGCGCGCAATCTGGGGGGCGTCGAGCGTTTCCAGCGGCTGGACTTTCGTGCGCACGATATCGTGGCGCACCTCGGCTGCGAGCAGACCGGAGGCGGATACATTGCCCGGTGCGGCGGGGATCAGGACATTCTTCATCCCAATAGAGTCAGCCAGACTGACCGCATGCAGCGGTCCCGCGCCGCCGAACCCGATCAGCGTGAATTCCCGTGGGTCGATGCCGCGTTGGACTGAGACCAGCTTTATGGCGTTGACCATATGTGCCTCAGCGATGGCAAGAACGCCCAGCGCCGCTTCTTCGACGGAGAGGCCGAGAGGCGACGCGATCTTGTCCCGCATCACCTTTTCGGCAAGGTCCATCCGCAGAACCCGGTCTCCGTTGAGGAAAAAGTCACCATTCAGGCGTCCGCAGAGCAGGTTGGCATCCGTGACGGTCGGATTTTCACCGCCCTGGCCATAGCAGGCCGGTCCGGGAACGGAGCCCGCGCTTCGTGGCCCGACCTTGAGTCCGCCACCGCCGTCGATCCAGGCTATCGACCCACCGCCAGCGCCGATCGTCACGAGGTCCAGCATCGGCAAAAGTACCGGATAGCCCGCCAGCTTTCCGCGGGTCGTGGAAAATGGCTTACTGTCCGAAATCAGCGCCACATCGGACGATGTGCCCCCCATATCGAAAGTGATCGCATTCTTTACTCCCGAAGCCCGCGCAAGCGCGTTCGCTCCGACGATCCCCGCGACGGGTCCGGAGTGTGTGACGGCTGCCGGCAGAGTTTTCGCCAGATCGAAGCTCATGATGCCGCCGTTCCCGCGCATAATAAACGGCGTGCGCTGCACCCCGTTTCCTTGCAGTCGCAGCGCCAGAGAGCTGAGGTGGGCAATCATCGGCGCCAAGACAAACGCATTGAGAACTGTCGTCGAGCTGCGCTCGTATTCGCGGAACTCACGTGCGACATCCGAAGAAAGTGTCACTGGAACACCCGGCAATTCCTCTTGCGCTATTTCGGCCAGGCGCTGTTCGTGGATCGGGTTCGCATATGCGTTCAGCAGGCAGATAGCGACGGCGACGACACCGCGTTCTTTCAGTACACGCATTTCCTCGCGCGCGACGGTTTCATCCAGGACCTCAACGATACGGCCCTTGTGGTCGACCCTTTCCGGAACGCCGAGGCGCAGGGAGCGCGGCACAAGCGGGCGCTGGGGCCGCCAGTGGATGTCATAGATATTGGGCTTGCGGACCGCGCGGCCGATCGCGAGCACATCGCGGAAACCTCTGGTCGTCAACAGGCCGATCGGAAGGTCCTGCTCCTCCACAATGATATTTGTGACAAGCGTGGTTCCGTAATGGAAGGCGACATCCTGATCCTGCGAATCGACACCGGACTCTTTCAAGATTCTTCCGACGCCATTCAGGATGCCAATCGACAAGTCCTCCGGCGTGGTTGGAACCTTTAAAGTATGGAAGTTTCCATCTGCTCGGTTCAAGAGCACGATGTCGGTGTGGGTGCCACCCGTATCAACCCCAATCTGGACTGTCATTTCAATGTCCCTTCAGACCCAATCTGGACTTTCATTTAGTTGTCCTTTCAGACGACCTTTCATTCCGGCCGCTCGGAGAATCAAGTTGTGCGATAATCGCACGATTGCACGATTTACGCACTCAAATTATTATTAAAGGCTCTACCACCTGTCAACGAGGAATTCGCTACGATCGTGCAAATTCATTTCAGTGTTCGCCTTGCTTGCCCAAAAAACAGAGGTGATAATAGGTGCCTCAACTTCCTGCAGAAAGGTTTCCGGGCGCATAGATGGATACAGAGCCGACAAAACCAGTGCGCGAGGGTGACCTTCTCCAGACGTTGACGCGAGGCTTGTCGGTGATAGCCTGCTTCGACAGGCGAAATCCGCGCATGACGCCGACCGAGGTTGCGAAAAAGACCGGCCTGACCCGAGCCGCGGCGCGCCGGGTTCTTCTGACCCTCGTTTCGACAGGGCACGCGCGGACCGACGGGAAAACCTTTGAATTGACCGCGAGGGTGCTGGAACTTGGGTACGCTTATCTATCTTCTTTCGGCCTGCCCGAAGTGGCGCGGCCAAGCATGGAGGAGGTCACGCGGGAGCTTGGTGAAAGCTGTTCGATGGCCGTGCTGGATGGCGCCGAAATCATCTACATCGCCCGCGTGCCCGCCCAGAGGATCATGGAGCAAGTGCTCGATGTCGGTCTTCATCTGCCTGCTCATGCCACCGCGCTGGGTCAGGTTCTGCTGGCGGCCTTGCCCGACGATGAATTGTCTGAACTTTTGGACAATAACCCACTCTACGCTCTTACCGACCGCACGATAACGGATCGGGCTGCATTTCTGGAACGGCTGGAACAGGTGCGTCTGCAGGGGTTTGCCCTCGTTGACGAGGAGCTTGAGCTGGGCGTGCGCTCTATTGCCCTGCCGATCCGCGACCGTCACAATCAGGTAATCGCCGCCATCAATGTTGGCGCCCATGTCCGGCGGGTAAGTTTGGACGAAATGAAGGACAGGGTGCTGGTCGTGCTGCGGCGCGCGGCCCATGAAATAGAGCGCCCGATCGGTCATCTGTAATAATATCGTCTTCGCCGCGGTCTGACGGGTCGGGCGCATGTCGAGCACCTCGCTTCGACCCTGACATTACATTTCCGTTCAGTCGAGCCTCCACTTGAGCATGGATTCTCTGTGGCGCCTGCGATTTCTCGCAGGCCTGTCGCGAGCCGGCGGTGATTCGAAGGCTTCGCAGTGCCCGCCACAGTCGTGCGAACATGGCGCAACGCCTGAAATCCTCCAAAAGATCAGCTTTCCATTCAGGCGCAACAGTTCGGGTTGACACAGGAAGTATGTTCTGAATAAAGTGTTCGCATAACGATGCATTGTGCGATATGCGAACAAAGAGCGTTTTGAAGCGGGGAGACAAGACACAAATGACTGCCGAAGGCGCCCGACCGCTGTTGGAAATCAATGATCTCGCCATTTCGTTCGGCAGCGGCCCGAAAGAAGTCCGGATCATCGATGGCGTCACCCTGACGCTTGGCGTAGGCGAGACTTTGGGCATCGTCGGAGAGTCGGGATGTGGCAAGAGCATACTGTCGCTTTCGGTTCTGGGTCTGCTTCCGCAGGGCGCTCGCGTATCCGCCGGCGAAATTCGGCTTGACGGCCGTGAGCTTACGAGCCTGTCGGATCGCGAAATAAGGGCGTTGCGAGGGAACGAGATCAGCATGGTCTTTCAGGAACCGATGACGGCGCTGAACCCTGTTCTCACCATCGGATCGCAACTCTCCGAAGTGTTTCGAATCCATCAGGGCGCAAGTCGCTCGGAAGCGCGCCGGATGGCGGTCGAAGCCCTGCAGGCGGTCGGCGTTGCATCTCCGGAGACGCGGGTCAGGAGTTATCCTTCTCAATTGTCCGGTGGTATGCGCCAGCGGGTCATGATCGCCATGGCGCTGGCATGCCGGCCCAAGGTCTTGATCGCCGATGAACCTACAACCGCGCTCGATGTCACGATCCAGGCGCAAATCCTGGAACTCATCCAGAAGCTCCGTCATGACTTCGATACCTCTGTGCTGTTCATCAGTCATGATCTTGGCGTCATCGCCGAGGTCGCCGACAGAGTGGCCGTGCTCTATTCCGGTGCCGTTGTCGAAGAGGCCACGACTGAGGAGCTTTTCAGCAATCCCCAGCACCCATATACACGCGGTTTGCTGATGGCTTTGCCCCAACCCGATGCAGTTGTCGTACCGGATCAACTTTATGAAATTCCCGGCACCGTTCCAGCGCCTGACGCGCGTTCCGAAGGCTGCCGGTTTCACCCTCGCTGCCCCATTGCCAATGATCGTTGCCGGAAAGAGGAACCCGAAATCGCCCCGGTCTCTAACGACCATCGGGTTGCTTGTTGGGAGGCCGCATAATGTGTGACACCAATGCAAAATTGCTTGAGGTCGCCGGCCTTTCCAAAGAATTCACCCTGTCGGGCGGGGGTCTTTTCCGGCGCAAGCCCCGGGTCGTGCATGCTGTAGACAATGTATCGCTGAGCCTCTCTCGCGGAGAGACGCTGGGCATTGTCGGTGAATCGGGATGCGGAAAATCCACGCTTTCCCGTGCGCTTATGCGGCTCATCGAACCGACGTCGGGTAAAATAAGTTTTCGCGGGCGGGACCTGATGAATCTGTCCAAGGCAGAGATGCGCCGCGAAAGGCGCCACATGCAAATTGTATTTCAGGATCCATTCGGTTCACTCAACCCGCGGATGACCGTCCGTGAACTGGTTGATGAGCCGCTGCGGGCGCATTCCGACGAACCTGCCTCGGCCCGTTTGGAGCGGATCACACATGCGCTGGACGTCGTCGGCATGGGGCGCCACGTTCTGACGCGCCATCCGCATGAATTTTCCGGTGGACAGCGCCAGAGGATCAGCATCGCGAGAGCCATGGTTCTGGAGCCTGAACTCCTGCTGGGTGACGAACCGGTTTCCGCACTGGATGTCTCTGTTCGCGCACAGATTCTGAATCTGCTGAAGCGGCTCCAGGCCGAGACACAGGTCGGCTACATCATCGTGAGCCACGATCTGGGCGCCATCCGGTACATCTGTCACCGCGTCGCGGTCATGTACCTGGGCCGGATCGTAGAAGAAGGACCCGTGGAGGAGGTGTTCCGTGAACCTCAGCACCCTTATACCCAGATCCTGATTTCGGCCGTACCGGTACCGCGAACACACGACCGGCGGACCCGGATGCCAATGACCGGAGAAGTGCCTTCACCGCTCAATCCACCCTCCGGATGCCATTTCCACACTCGCTGCCCGTTCGCTACCGACCGGTGCAGAATCGAAGCGCCAAATCTGACTGACTTGGGCCAAGGCCGCAGTGCCGCTTGCCACTTGCTCTCCCCGGGCGGCGACATCGCATCCTTCGTCACAACTCCGCAACTGCCGAATGATTCAACATCCGGTCCAGCGGCAACAAGAGCCTGACCAAGGGCCTTTAATTTCACGCTCAGCAAAGGGAGTATCTACCTATGAGCATTTTCAAAAGTTGGGCCACAGCCGCAATCGCGGTCCTGGCCTTGGCTGGCGGGAGCGTTTCGGCGCTCGCGGAGGCTAAAACTCTGGTTGTTGTTCAGTCCGGCGAACCGGTCGGACTTGACGCTATGCAAAACAATCTTCAGCATTCCCTGAATGTCGCATTCAATATCCAGGATCGGCTTTTTGATCCGCTTGAAGACGGCGGTGTTGCTCCGGGCCTAGCGGAGAGCTGGGATTTTCCAAACGATACAACGCTTGTGGTTCGTCTGAAGCCCGGTCTTACATTTCATAACGGCGAGCCTGTCAACGCCGAGTCTGTGCGCTTTTCGTTCGAGCGCCTGATGGACCCTGACCTCGCTTCTCCTCACGCGGGACGCATGAGTCAGATCGAGAGCGTCAAGGTCGTCGACGATCTGACCGTCGAGTTCCTCACAAAAGCACCGTTTGCACCAATTCTGCATCTCATGAGCTACTACCTGCCGATCGTGCCGCCCGTGGCGACCGCTGCGGCTGAAAAAGATGCGTTCAACCGGATGCCAATAGGCGCGGGCCCTTACAAATTCGAAAGCTGGGAACGCGGTGGCGATGTGGTTCTGGCGGCGTTTGACGGCTACTGGGGCGGTGCGCCCGAGTACGAAAAAGTTATTTTCCGTACGATCCCCGAAGAAAGCGCCCGTGTCGCGGCTTTCGTGACGGGAGAGGCCGACATTATCGAAGGCGTCTCTGTTCGCAGCCAGCAAACGATCGAAAAGTCGGGCAAGGGTACTCTGACCGACAGCATGGGTGTGATGCCGTACGTTGGCCTCAATACGCTTGAGGGGCCTTTCACCGATCAACGTGTTCGCCAGGCCGTGAACTACGGCGTCAACCGCGCTTTGATCAAGAAGGCACTGTTCAATGACCGTGGCCTTCTTGCAGCCGGTCCGATCAGCCCAAGGACTTTCGGTGCGAACCTGGAACTTGAACCCTACGCCTACGATGTCGAGAAGGCCAAGGCGCTACTTGCCGAAGCCGGATATCCCGACGGGTTCGAAACCACGCTGGCATACCCTACCAACATGACGCAGATTCAGGAGCAGGCCCAGGCGATCGCCGCGGACCTCGAACTGATCGGCGTGCGGGCCAAGCTCGAGCCGCTTGACCGTTCCGTGATGTGGGAAAAATACAAGGGCCGCGAACACGAGATGTACATCTACTGGTGGGACGACAATCCGGAACCGGATCGGTATGTGTACTCGCTGTTCCACTCCAACAGTCGCGACTATTACTACAAGAACCCCGAGACGGATGCGGCGCTTGACAACGGGCGCTCCACAATCGACCGTGATAAAAGAGCTGTCATCTACTCGGAAATTGATCGCGCAATGTACGAAGAGGCTCCTTGGCTCTACCTGTACATCATTCCCGAAACCTACGCGGTATCTCCAAAAGTCGACTTTGTCGGACGTCGTGACGGTTTCCTGTTCGTGCGGTTCGCCAAACCGAACGGCGCCTGAAGCTTGCCATTTTGCCGACCCGGATGGCCCGGGTCGGCAGGTCGCCCCATTGAGCCAAGCAACAATTGTAAGGCAACAGGAGTCAGATTAAATTGTCTCGCTACATCCTACAGAGATTGATCCACACGGTTCTTGTTATTCTCGGAATCTCGGTCATCAGTTTCACCTTCATGCACTTGTCGGGTGATCCCGTGGGCCTGATCCTGCCCCAAGATGCAACGCATGAGCAAATCGAGGCTCTGCGCAGGGAAATGCGACTCGATGATCCGATTTACGTCCAGTACATGCGCTTTCTGACTTCGGCTCTTCAGGGCGATCTCGGAACATCTATTTATACGCGTGAACCGGTTGTCCGCCTGATACAAGAGCGAATGCCGGCGACACTCGAACTTGCGTTGGCGGCGCTCTTCCTGTCGCTGATAGTAGCAATTCCGATCGGTGTTCTGGCGGCCGTGAAACGCGGGTCATGGCTGGACACGATCAGCATGACATTCGCGCTCTTCGGCTTGTCGATGCCGCATTTCTGGCTAGGCATAATGTTTATAATGGTTTTTTCCGTTCAGCTTGGCTGGCTGCCGACATCCGGCAGAGGCACCTTGGCGCAACTGGTGATGCCCTCGTTGGCGCTGGGCCTGTCCTTGATTGCGCTGTTCGCGCGCCTGACACGTTCCGCCATGCTCGAAGTTTTGGGGCAAGATTATGTTCGGACGGCCCGAGCCAAGGGTGTATCCGAGGTCATGGTTGTTGGCAAACATGCGCTGCGCAATGCTCTCATTCCGCTCGTCACGGCGGTTGGAATGGAGTTCGGCTTTCTTCTGGGCGGGGCGGTTATCATCGAGACTGTATTTGCCTGGCCCGGCGTCGGAAGGCTGGTCGTGCAATCCATCCTGGATCGTGATTATCCGGTCGTTCAGGCAGCGGTCATGATGCTCGCGATTGTTTTTGTTTCGGTCAACCTGATCGTGGACCTTCTTTACGCATGGCTGGATCCCAACATCAGCATCAAAGGAGGCTCTAAATGACTTTTGGCACCGAACCGCACGATGCGATCCCGCCAGCGGCGACCGGCATGTATTCGCGACTCTTCAAAGAACTCCGCTCCCACCGCAGCGCCATGATAGGGGGCACAATACTCTCTCTGGTCGTCCTGAGCTGTTTTGTCTTGCCCTATTTGTGGGGCGCCAGTCCCACGGCAACGAGCCTGTTGACGCGATTTGCACCGCCGGTCTGGAGCCCGGGGGGGACTTGGCAATATCCCCTCGGAACGGACAATCTGGGCCGCGACGTTCTGGCCCGCATTCTGGCCGGCGGTCAAGTGTCGCTGCTTGTCGCCTTTTGCACCGTGATCGTCGCGGTCTCGGTCGGGCTGCTCCTCGGAACGCTTGCCGGCTATTTCGGAGGCTGGGTCGACAGCGTCATCATGCGGGTTGGCGATCTGTTTCTGGCGTATCCGTTCATGTTGCTTACCATTTCTGTCATCGCGATCATGGGGCCGTCGCTGCCGATCCTCATTCTGGTCCTGGCGCTGTCGGACTGGGTTACCTATGCTCGGACTGTCCGGGGCAGCGTTCTGTCTGTGAAGGAGCGCGAATATGTGGCCGCCGCACACTCGATCGGCACATCCGACGCGGACATCCTGCGCCGGCATATCCTGCCAAATATCCTATCGCCCGTTCTGGTGCTTGGCACAGTGCGGGCTGCGAATTACATTATATGGGAGAGTGGCTTGTCTTTTCTGGGAATGGGGGTCCCGCCTCCAACGCCCACTTGGGGTATGATGCTCTCCGAAGGGCGAGATTTCATACTCGATGCCTGGTGGCTCGCCACTCTGCCGGGTCTAGCTATCATGGTGACAATCTTGTCGGTAAACCTCGTAGGGGATGGCCTGCGTGATGCCTTGGATCCACGCCTGAAAGGA
The DNA here is from genome assembly GCA_041601595.1 of Amylibacter sp. GTDB lineage: Bacteria > Pseudomonadota > Alphaproteobacteria > Rhodobacterales > Rhodobacteraceae > Amylibacter. The sequence goes on from JBFIHV010000026.1 coordinate 10,175, forward strand.
ACAAAATGATGAAAAACCTCCGCTACGCGCACAAGAGACTGGCAAAGGTCACGCCAACCCGTCGGAACGAGACGCTGGAAACCCTGGCTGACTATGCCTTGAACACCGGTTTCGATAGACTATCCGCAGAGACGGTAGCATCGGCTCTGAATTGCGTTCTCGACTGCGTAACGGCGGCGATTTCTGGCGCTGAAAACGACGGGTCATACGCTGCGCGCTTGTGCGCATCGGCGGCATTCGGAACGGGTGGAAAGTCCTCGGTATGGTTTTCAGGCGTAAAAGCTCCGGCTGCCGCGGCGATTCTGAGCAATTGTACCGCTGCAAGTATTCTCGACCTCGATGATGGGCACCGCGCCGCGACAGGGCATCCCGGCGCTGCCATCATTCCGTCTTGCCTCGCCGTGGCGGAGGAAGTCGGAAGTGACTGGAAAGAACTGATTACGGCTATCGTGATTGGTTACGAGATCGCTGTCCGTGTTGCCGCCGGGCGGGATTTCAGCCGACTCGATACGATGTCGACCGGCAAATGGTGCAACTATGGTGTGGCCGCTGCGGTGGGCAGGTTGCGCGGACTGAGCAGAACTCAAATAGTCCAAGCGATGGCCATAGCTGGCGTCTACGGGCCCAACCAGTCCGCTGCCGGTTACTCAAAAGTGATGGGGAACCATGCCAAAGAGGGTATCCCCTGGAGCTCTCTGACAGGGTGCATGTCCGCTTCTCTCGCCGAGGGCGGCTATACCGGACCCACCGATATTCTGGACCACCCGACATATTTTGACCGGGCCGCGATCCTTCGCGGACTTGGCAGTTCCTTCGCCATCAACGGTGTCTACTTCAAGCCCTACTCTTGCTGTCGTTGGGCGCATGCCGCCATCGACGGTCTTACGGATATTCTGGAAGGCGACGGCCTCCGCTGGGAGGCCGTGAAAGCTGTGGAGGTTCACACCTTCGAGCGTGCGCTCAAACTCAACAACGAAGCGGATCCTTCGACACTGGAGGGCGCGCAGTACAGTGTTCCGTTTGTCCTCGCGGTCGCCGCCGTGGAAGGCAGAAGCGCCTTGCTGCCGTTGACGGAAGACAGCCTGCACGAACCGGAGACCGTCGAATTCGCGAAAAGAGTTGAATTGCTGGTGGACGAAAAGATCAACGGGGAGTTCCCCCAGACAACAGGTGCGCGCGTCGTATTGAAGACCGCGACCGGGACGCACGTTCGCGAGATAAGCCATCCGCTGGGCGATCCCGCGAATCCGATGCCACGAGATCAATTGGTCGAGAAATTTCGAACCGCAACGAGTGGTATAATGACCGCGGAAGCCCAGGATGAGTTGCTGGTCGGCATTAAGGCGTTCGACGAGGGAGACTACAAGAAATTGAACTCCCTGCTCGGGCTGCCCTTATCGAGTTTTCAATAACCTCCTGCAGCCAAGCCTCCGGAAATAGAGCGTTGGCATCCCGAGTTGAACCGCGTTGTCTGGAGAAGTGTCTGCGTCATTTGTTCTGAGGGGTAGGGCACGCTAGTAATTGTTCGAAAGAGCGGGAAAGCTTGCTGTGCGTGTCGTACTCGACTCCGATTATTGCGGTAGCGCTCGCCGGAGTTGAGTGCAGGGACCTTGGCTGGCACTTGTTCGCTGGCGCCAGCCGCAAATTTCAATGGGCCGAAGCCCCGCCTTCATAATTCATCGAAGGGGTGGATCGGTCTCGGAATTCGCGAATACTGCAATCTTTCGGGGCAAGGACTGGCTGGGGCGCCGCCAACAACGAGAGCGATACGATGCGCAATGGGCGCGTGTGCCGCCCGAAAGCGCTGAGTAGACCTCAAGGCAACTACTCTTTCTTCGGTAGCGCCGCACCCATTGCCCGAAAAATTCCCACGCTCAGTGCCTGGCGGCGCCCTAGAAAGACCTACGTGGGGGTCAATGATCATATCGCGATTTCCAAAGCAGGCGCTTGAACAAATCCTGCCCCAGCAAAAAAAATTTGTTTGGCAAACGCTAAATTTGGATGCCAGGCGCCTCTGGAAATTTGAATTGACAGAATGGGCGATTCTAATTATTAACTAACAGATGGTTATTAATTCAAATCAAGGCGCCACGCCATCCAGCCTCCGCAGAGCGCATCGGGGAATGATCCTGTCTGAAATTCAGAAAAACCCCGGAATTTCGCGCTCGGAACTCGCCCGCTCGCTCGGGCTGTCGGATATGGCGGCTTCCCGGATCGTTCGCGAACTCATGTCCAGCGGAATTATTTTCGAAGATGCGGACGCGGGCGCTCACGAAGCCGACGAAAAGCAGAGCGTCGGGCGCCCCAAAATCGGCCTCAAGGTAAACCGGACAGGTGTTTATGCGGCGGGTATCGCTCTCTCGGCCTATCACTCGGAGGTTTCGATCTCTGATGCGGCGGGCAAGATCGTTGCAAGGATGCAGGTTCAGGACGGTACGAGCGGCGATCTGACGACCGTCGCGAAACGGCATGCTGTCGCCCTGAAAAATCTGATCGACGCCTCCGGGATCGACAAGGACCGGATCATCGGTGTCGGCGTCGCCTTGTCCGCAGTCACGGATCCCGAGAAGGGTCTGATCCTGAATTCCGACTATTTTGGCTGGGAGGATGATGGCGGCCGGTTTTGCGACATCCTGAAAACGGTCGTCGGGCTGCCGGTCCAGATTGAAAACATCGCAAATGCTCTGGCCATCGCGGAAATGCGGTTCGGCGTCGCCCGCGACGTTACGAATTTCGTGCTCTTTCACACGGCGACACTGACGGGAGCAAGCATCATGTCCGGCGGGCAGCTTGTGCGCGGCAGTACCGGGTTGACCGGCCGGATCGGGCATTTTCAAGGAGACCGCACCGACCTGACTTGCGCCTGTGGCCGACATGACTGCCTCAACCTGTCCGTGACCGGATTCGCGCTCCTGGGGCAACTGGGTTTGCTGGATCACAAGAGATATGACTGCAGCAAAATCGGGCGCTATGCGACGACGCTGATGGCCGTAATTCAGGATCGGGCCGACCGCGGTTTGCTGCCTGCGCTCGGATCAAAACTCGCGCCGGCGCTCAACTCGGTCAACATGCTGCTTGACCCTGAAATCATCGTGCTCAGCGGGTATCTCGGCTCGAATGACGCGTTCCTGTCGGGCGCGAAAAATGCCTGTGCAATGACGCCGTCGATAAATCAGCGCGCCGACCGCAAGCTGATCCAAGGCCGGATATCTCCGGTCGAGGCCGCGCCTTTGCTGGCACTGAGTACATTCTGTTACTCGGACAAGCTCGATTTCGATCGTTTCAATGACGCGGCTAATCGTGAATCGGATGGAACTCATGCCTAAACCCTCGAATGTTCAAATCGGATCTTTCCTCATTCAGGGCACTTCTGCGATCCTGATCGGCCTGACCCTTTACACGGCCTATTTCGGTGTCTTCCCGGACGGAATTCAGCGCAGCGCGCATCTGTTCCTCGTCCTGGTTCTGGCATTCACCATGGCACTGTTCCAGCCCGACTACGGTATGGAAAAAACCGGACTGCGGTTATGGGCCGGTCGGGTCTGGATCGTCATGGCCTTGATCGGCGGCGCGGTCGCCACCGGGCATCAACTGTTCAATTTCGACGCCATCAACTTGCGCTATGGAGCGATCCTGCCATTCGAGATTGCCTTGGGGGCTGTCCTGATCGTGGTCCTGTTCGACGCATGCCGACGCACAATCGGCTGGCCTATCGTCATTCTGGCCTCGGCGTTCATGCTCTATGGCCTGCTCGGCGCGTACTTGCCGGACCCCATCGGGCATCGCGGGTATTCGGTAAAGCGGGTCATGTCGCAGCTTTATCTCGGCGGGGGCGGCGTCTTTGGAACCCCTCTTGGCGTCAGCGCGACGTTTGTGACAGGCGTTGTGGCGCTGGGCGCCTTGCTGGAGAAAACCGGCGCAGGTCAGGTTCTGATGGATTTCGCCACGGCGCTGACCGGCCGGATGCGCGGCGGCCCGGCCAAGGCCGCGGTGGTCGGGTCCAGCCTGATGGGCATGATCTCGGGCACTGCGGTCGCCAACGTGCTGACGAC
>JBFIHV010000027.1:0-14176 GCA_041601595.1 Amylibacter sp.
TGCGGATACTCGAGACCGCTGCGCGGGACAGCGGCGAGATAGCGCCCTGGGCCGGCGACACCGACATCTTCATCAAACCCGGCTTCGAATTCCGCGCCTGCGACGGGCTGATCACCAATTTCCACCTGCCGAAATCGACGCTGCTGATGCTGGTCAGCGCGCTGATCGGGGTGGAGCAGACCCGGCGGATATATGACGCTGCGATAGAGCGGAAGTACCGTTTCTTTTCCTATGGCGACGGCTCGCTGTTACTGCCATAGCAAGCAAACGACGCGCGGTGAGTCGTTTTTTTACAGATTCAGGCGTCGTAACCTATTAACATCCCACAAAACCCCATGCGTCCGGAGTCGTCGTTTGCTAATCGTTTTGAAAAATTCCTGGGCCCTGCTGCTGGGTATGCTGCTGCTGATGCTCGGAAACGGAATGCAGGGCACGCTGCTGGGTGTCCGGGGCGCGATCGAGGGCTATAGCCCAAGCGCGATGTCCTGGGTCATGGCGGCTTATTTCCTTGGCTTCCTCGGCGGCTCTACCGTGGCGCCCGAACTGATCCGCCGCGTCGGGCATATCCGGGTGTTCGCGGCGCTGGCGTCGTTCATTTCCGCCTGTCTGGTGCTGTACCCGACCTTTCCGAATCTTTTCTTCTGGCTGTTCCTGCGTTTCGTGATCGGATTCTGTTTTTCCGGTGTCTATGTCGTGGCGGAAAGCTGGCTGAACAACTCCGTCACCAACGAGACACGCGGCAAGACGCTGTCGCTTTACATGATCGTGCAGATGATCGGCATCATTTCCGCGCAGGTCTTGCTGAACTTTGCCGATCCGGCCGGGTTCACGCTGTTTGTCGTGGTGTCCGTTCTGGTGTCGCTGTCCTTTGCGCCGATCCTGCTGTCGGCGACGCCGGTCCCCAAATTCCAGACGATCAAGCCGATGAGCCTGCTGCGCCTGTACCGCGCGTCGCCCCTGGGGGTGGTGGGCAGCTTTTTGCTGGGTGCGGTCTTTTCCGGCCTGTTCGGCATGGGGGCTGTGTTCGGCACGGAAAAAGGCCTGACGGTCCGCGAAATCTCGATTTTCATCGCCGCGATCTATGTCGGCGGCATGGTCTGGCAATATCCCATCGGCTGGATCAGCGACAAGATGGACCGGCGTGTGCTGATCATCCAGATGACCCTGTTCGCAGCGGCGACGATCGCCGTCGGGGCCATGTTCACCGACATATTCTACGTACTGGTGTTGATCGCGTTCATTGTCGGCGGCGTTTCGAACCCGCTCTATTCGCTCTATATCGCCTATACCAACGACGCCCTGGAAAATGACGACATGGCGGCGGCCTCGGGTGGCCTGATCTTCGTCAACGGCATCGCGGCCAGCACGGGGCCGCTGATACTCGGCTGGATGATGACCGCCTTCGGCGCCGACAGTTTCCTGTATTTCATCGGCGGCCTGATGCTGGCGATGGGGTTGTATGCGATTTATCGGATGCGGATGAACCCGCGGCGCGAAGTGGTCGAGGCCAGCGCCTTTGCTCCGGTCACGTCGAGCGTTTCCGTGCTGGGCGTCGCGGCGGCGCAGGAAGCGGCGCAGGAGTCGGCGGACGAGGATGCGGCGGCCCAAATTCAGGATTAGCAGCGCAAATCCTGACGGGGGAATTGACATCCGCCGGTAAAAAACGGAGCCTCGGAATCCGGAGAGGAGGCCCGCCATGACAACGCCGAACGAGATTGTGGATTTCTGGATCGAAGAGGTCGGGCCGGAGGGATGGTATTCCGTCGATCCCGCGATTGACAAGAAGATCATCGACCGGTTCGGCGCCGACCGCGAGGCCGCCAAGGCGGGGCGTCTGGACCATTGGCAGGATACGGCGCTGGGGTCGCTGGCGCTGCTGATCCTGCTCGACCAGTTTTCCCGCAACATGTTTCGCGGCGACGCGGAATCCTTTGCCGCCGATGACAAGGCCGTCGCCATCGCAAGGGTCGCGATCGTCAAGGATCAGGACCTGGAAATCCCGCCGCCCGCCCAGCAGTTCTTTTACCTGCCCTTCATGCATTCAGAGGACCTTGCCGTGATGGATTACGGAATCGGAATGCTCGGAACACGGACCAAGCTGGACAATACCCTGTTCCACATGAGGGCGCACCGGCGCGTGATCGAGCGCTACGGACGGTTTCCGCATCGCAACGAGGCTTTGGGGCGCGCATCCAGCGCGGACGAGAAACAATACATCGAAACAGGCGGTTACGGAAAAATCGTCAAGGATATGGAAGCCGAAAAGGGCGGATAGGAGCGGCGCTCTTGTAACTTGCGGGTAATTCTTGCATAACGGTTACGGAAAATGGTTTAACATCAAACTACTTTTGAAGCGAGGAAGCGAAGATGGCGTCACAGAGCTTTGACATGATCGTAATCGGGGCCGGGCCGGGCGGCTATGTCTGCGCCATTCGCGGCGCTCAACTGGGCCTGAAGGTCGCGGTCGTCGAGCGCGAGCATCTGGGCGGCATCTGCCTGAACTGGGGCTGTATCCCGACCAAGGCGCTGCTGCGGTCTTCCGAAGTGTTCCACCTGATGGAGCGGGCCAAGGAATTCGGGCTGAGCGCCGAGAAGATCGGCTATGATCTGGATGCGGTCGTCAAGCGCTCTCGCGGTGTTGCCAAGCAGTTGTCGGGCGGCGTCGGGCACTTGCTGAAGAAGAACAAGGTCACCGTCATCATGGGCGAGGCGAGCCTGTCGGCCAAGGGCGAGGTCACCGTCAAGACCGACAAGGGCAGCGAAAAGCTGACCTCGAAAAACATCGTTCTGGCCACCGGCGCGCGGGCCCGCGAGCTGCCGGGGCTGGAGGCCGACGGCGATCTGGTCTGGACCTACCGGCACGCGCTGGCGGCGACGCGGATGCCAAAAAAATTGCTGGTCATCGGATCGGGCGCCATCGGCATCGAATTCGCCAGCTTCTTCAACACGCTGGGCTCTGATACCACCGTCGTCGAGGTCATGGAGCGCATCCTGCCCGTCGAGGACGCCGAAATCGCCGCCTTCGCCAAGAAGCGTTTTGAAAAGCAGGGCATGAAGATCATGGACAAAGCCATGGTCAAGAAACTCGACCGCGGCAAGGGCAAGGTCACGGCCCATATCGAGATGGGCGGCAAGATCGAGAAACAGGAATTCGACACGGTGATTTCCGCTGTCGGGATCGTCGGCAATGTCGAGGGTTTGGGCCTCGACAAGCTGGGTATCAAGGAAGACCGCAGCCACGTCATCACCGACCCGTACTGCCGCACGAATGTCGCGGGCGTCTTCGCCATCGGCGATCTGGCCGCGCCGCCGTGGCTGGCGCACAAGGCGAGCCACGAAGGCGTCATGGTGGCCGAACTGATCGCGGGGCAGAAACCGCATCCGGTCAAACCCGAAAGCATCGCCGGCTGCACCTATTGCAATCCGCAGATCGCGTCGGTCGGCTATACCGAGGCCAAGGCCAAGGAAAAGGGCCATGACATCAAGGTCGGGCGTTTTCCGTTCATCGGCAACGGCAAGGCGATTGCGCTGGGAGAGGCCGAAGGCATGGTGAAAACCGTGTTCGACGCCAAGACCGGCGAGTTGCTGGGCGCGCATATGGTCGGCGCGGAGGTGACGGAACTGATACAGGGCTATGTCATCGGACGGCAGCTCGAAACAACCGAGGAAGACCTGATGCACACCGTCTTCCCGCATCCGACGCTATCCGAAATGATGCACGAGTCGGTGCTCGACGCCTACGGCAAGGCGATCCACTTCTAGGCGGATCGAAACGGGGCCGGTGCGAGGCTATCGGCCCCTGAACTGCGCGCGCATTTCCAGCAGGGAATTGGCCAGAAAATCCACCAGCAGACGCACGCGGGTGACGCGGCGCAGGTCGGCGTGCAGCAACAACCAGACCGAGCGCGTCCGGTCGATCTCGGTGTCCGGCAGGCGTTGCAGTTCGGGGAACCGGTGCTCACACCAGACCGGCAGAAAGCTCATGCCCGCGCCGCTGCGCGCCAGATGCAGGTGCATTTCCGGATCGGCGACGTTGTGCCGGACCCGCGCCGCGGGAAACGGCGAGGCGGCGATCCAGGCCCGCAATTCCGGCACGTCGCCATAACCGATCCAGTTCAGTCCGGCGCCCTGCTTTCCCGACGCGGGAAGGGCCTGGGCAATATAATCGCGGCTGGCGTAAATCCCTATGTCGAGGGGAAACAGTTTCCGGGCGACCACATCCTCGGTCACCTGCGCCGCGTGGCGCAGCGAGATGTCGCTTTCGAAACGGTTGATATCCTCGATGTCGTAGGTCAGCCGAATATCCAGTTCGATCTCGGGGTAGAGCGCGCAGAACCGGGCAAAGATCGGGGCCAGCAGGTAATGCCCGCTCATCGGGTCCAGGGACATGCGGATCAGGCCGGTTGCCTCCCTGTCCAGACCCTGCAATCCGCCGCGGGCATGTTGCAGGATTTCCTCGGCCGCCTGCGCATCCGGCAAGAGTTTGCGGCCCGCGACCGTCAGTTCCAGCCCTTCGCGCGACCGGCGGAACAATTGCACACCGAGGCTGGTCTCCAGCGACTGGATATGACGGCGCACCGTCGCGTGGGTCGCGTTCATTCCCTCGGCGGCGGCGCGCAGGCTGCCGCTGCGCGCGACGGCCAGGAAATAGGGCATGTGCTGCCAGTCCATATCGGTTCGGATCCGTTATTGCGGTTCATAAAATAACCACTATGGTGCATATTGGTCAATTTACAGGGAAATAAATGAACCATAAGACAGCCGCAAATCAAGCCGAATCTGCCGGCTGAACGCAAGAGGTCACGAAAATGAAAGCCGTCATTTGCACGAAATACGGATCGCCCGATGTGCTGGAACTGGTGGAGGTGCCGAAACCCGCTCTTGAGCCCGGAAAGCTGCTGGTCAGGGTCCATGCCTCTGCCGTAACGACCGCCGATACGATGATGCGGTCCGGCACTCCGGCATTCGCGAGGCTGTTTCTGGGCCTGAAACGTCCCAAAAACCCGCTGATGGGCACGGGCTTTGCCGGAGTGGTCGAAGCGGTCGGTCCGGATGTCACCGGCTTCCGCGCGGGCGACAGGGTTTTCGGCGAGACCGGCATGGGCTTCGGCGCCAACGCCGATTATGTCTCCGTTTCCGGGTCCGGCGTTGTCGCTCCGGTGCCCGATGCCCTGTCCTTTGAACAAGCCGCGCCGCTGACGGACGGTGCGCTGACCTCGCTGAATTTCCTGCGAGAGGTCGCCGGCCTGAAACCGGGGCAGCGGGTCCTGATAAACGGCGCGTCCGGCGGGCTCGGGACGGCTGCCGTGCAGATCGCGAAGGCCATCGGAGCCGACGTGACCGGCGTTTGCAGCGGCCGGAATGCCGACCTGGTGCTGTCGCTCGGCGCGGATCGGGCGATCGATTACTCGCAGGAGGATTTCACCCGCCTCGAGGACAGGTATGACGTGATCTACGACACGATCGGCAAAAGCTCTTTTTCACGCTGCAGGGGCGTCCTGACGGAAGGCGGCATCTATTTGTCGCCGGTGCTGCGGTTCCGCATGCTGTTTCAAATGCTGCTGACGGCGAGAAGCAAGGGCCGGAAAGCCAGGTTCTCGGCCACGGGATTGCGCCCGGAACCGGAACTGCGCGCGCTGTTGCGCTATCTGATTGCGATCATCGAACAGGGCAAACTGGATACGATCATCGACCGGACCTATCCGCTGCACGAAGTGCGCGAGGCGCATCGTTACGTGGAAACCGGACGCAAGCGGGGAAATGTCCTCGTGATACCGTCGCCGGCGGAAGCTGCCTAAAGGGCGAAGGCCAGACCGACGGCATAGGCGATCACCGCACAGATGCCGCCGACCAGGACGGTCTCTCCGACGCAGCGAAGGACGGTCTCGTTCGTGACGCGCCAGCGCAGCAGGCCGAGCAGCACAAGCGCCCCGAAGGTCGCCCAGATCGAGATGGTGAAGGTCGCCGGTTCCGGCGGCAGGATGAAATAGGGCGCCAGCGGAATGATGCCGAAGACGAGGAAGGCGATGAAGGTCGCCAGCCCGTTCAGGGCGGGGCTGTCCTCGCTCGGGTCGGTCATGCCGATCTCGTAGGTCATCATGAAATCGGCCATGAACTCCGGATTGCGCTGGAAGATGTCGGCCAGCGCGCGGGCGTCCACTTCGGTCAAACCCTGTTGGGCAAGAATCTCGAGCGTTTCGGCGCGTTCCATCGCCGGATTGTGCTCTATCTCGTGGAGTTCCTTCGCGCGCGCTGCGAAATAGACGTCCTTTTCGGAGCGGGCGGACAGGAACTCTCCCAGTCCCATGGCGGCGGCGTCGGCGAACAGGTTGGCCAGACCGAACAGCAGAACCGCTATGCCGCCGATCTGGGCGACGCCGTCCGCCTGAGCGCCGGCGAACCCCGCGACGACGGCAAAGGTGGTGACGATGCCGTCATTGCCGCCATATACGATCTGTTTCAGGAATTCCGCGACGCGGCTGATCTGGTGCTCGGTGCGCTTGTGTTCGGCGAGGGATTTCATCGGGATGCCTTGTTTGAATTGGTTCGAAGATAGATATGTGAACGCCGAGCGCAACCGAAAAGGCCGGGCCGACACAGGCTCTGCGGCAATTTTGTCAAGGCGTTAGACAGGTGGCGCTCGGTTCGAGATGCAGTTATAAGGACGGGACTCAACAGAAAGACTGACCATGGCAGACCGTGACCTCAGCAATCCGCAACAGCGGCACCCCGAAAAGGCCCACCGCCCCGACAATGCCCAGCCCAAGAAGCCGGACTGGATCAGGGTCAAGGCGCCGATTTCCGCCGGCTACAAGAAGACCCGCGACATCATGCGGGACAACAAGCTGGTGACGGTCTGCGAAGAGGCCGGTTGCCCGAACGTCGGCGAGTGCTGGTCGCAGGGCCACGCCACCATGATGATCATGGGCGAGATCTGCACGCGCGGTTGCACCTTCTGCAATATCGCGACCGGACGCCCCCGCAACCTCGACCAGTTCGAGCCCGCGCGCGTGGCGCAGGCGGTCGAGAAACTGGGCCTCAAGCATGTCGTCGTCACATCGGTCGATCGCGACGATCTGGAAGACGGCGGGGCCGAGCATTTCGCCCAGACCATCCGCGCCATTCGCCGCAAGTCGCCCGACACGACCATCGAGGTTCTGACACCCGACTTCCTGAAGTGCGACGACAGCGTGCTGGAGATGGTGGTCGAGGCGAGGCCCGATGTCTTCAACCACAATCTGGAAACCGTTCCGGGTCTCTATCCCGAGGTCCGCCCCGGCGCGCGCTATTTCCATTCGCTGCGCCTGTTGCAGCGGGTCAAGGAACTCGATCCGACCATGTTCACGAAATCGGGCATGATGGTCGGTCTGGGCGAGGACCGGCAGGCGGTTCATCAGGTCATGGACGACATGCGCGCCGCCGACGTCGATTTCCTGACCATCGGCCAGTATCTGCAGCCGACGCCGAAACACCACGCGGTGGACCGGTTCGTCACGCCGCAGGAATTCGCGAGCTATGAGAAAGCGGCTTACGGCAAGGGCTTCCTGATGGTTTCCGCGACGCCGCTGACGCGGTCGAGCTATCACGCGGGCGACGACTTCGCGCGGCTTCGCGACGCTCGGCTGAAGCTGCTGTCCGGCGCATGAAAAAGGGCGGCCCGAAAGCCGCCCGATTTCACCCACCACACATCAGGTAATCAGGATCCGGGGCCGCGATAGTCGTCGTGGCAACCCTTGCAGCTCGCGCCGAGTGCCGGTATCGCGGCTTGCAAAGCCTCCAGACCATTGCCAGCGGCCGCTTCGGTTGCCTGCGCGGCAGCCAGCCAGGCCTTGGCTTTTTCCTCGATGTCGGGATAATTCGCCCAGATCGCGGGCAGGGCGCGGGTCTGGCCCGGAAGGGCCGTGGCGTCCGTGCCTTCCGGCCAGAGGTCGCTCTGGTTGATCGACGCCAGCAGCACGATATTGCCCGCCGCCGCCTTGGCCACGTCCGCGTCATAGTCGCGTTTGCCCTGCGCCATGCCGAACAGAACGCCGGCATTGATCTGGTTCATGTCCATCAGCCCCTTGCGGGCCTGGACGGCCAACGGCACGTCCTGCGCCAGAACAGGCGAAGCGAGGACCGCGGCGGCAATGGAAACCTTGAGAAAATTAGTGAGCATTTGGCACTCCTTTACAAAATTGCATGCCGGAAAGGATATCGGAGAACAGGAATCTTGCTATTCTTTGTTTTTTGCCGTTACGTTGTGCGATTATGCACAATACGAACTGGGATGATTACAGGTTTGTCCTGTCGGTCTGCGAGGCAGGCTCCGTCAACGGCGCGTCCAAGCGGCTGAAGGTCAACCATGCCACGGTACTGCGCCGCATCGCCGCGTTCGAACAGCGCCATGGCGTCAGCATTTTCATCAAGTCCGGCAAGGGCTACAAGCTCAACCCCGACAGCGGCCGCATTCTGACGGCGCTGCGCGATCTGGACGAGGCGGTGGTGCACCTCGAACGCCGTCTTCAGGGGCACGAGAGTGCGATTTCCGGCAAGGTCCGGATCACGGCCACCGACAGTTTCAGCTATCGCGTTCTGCCGGAAATCGTCGCGACGTTGTGCAATATCTATGAACACTTGCAGGTCGGGCTTATCTCGACGAACGATCCGCTCAACCTGAAGCGCACCGAGGCCGACATCGCCGTTCGGGCATCCGACGTGGCGCCAGAGGGGCTGGAAGCGCGCAACATCTGCGCCCTGCGGTTCGGGGTCTATCACGCGCCCGCGCCGGCGGGGCCTTCTGAAAGCTGGGTGCTGAGGTCGGGCCTGTCCGGCAACTCCGCCATTGGACGCTGGCAATCGGCGACGATACCGCCCCACAGCATCGCGGCAGAGGCGGATACGTTTCAGGCGGTCAGCAGGCTTGTCCAGCTTGGGGCAGGGCGCGCGGTGCTGCCCTGCGTCCTCGGCGACCGTATGGACGGGCTGGAACGGGCCGAGGGCGGCCCACTGGACGTGGGCGCGCGGGTCTGGGTCGCCTGTCACCGGGACATGATGCAACTGCCGCATATCCGCGCCTGTTATGATTTTCTCTGCGAGGAACTGTCGGACAACGCGGCGCTTTTGGAGGGAATGCAGGCCGCGCCGCCTAGGTCTTGAACCGCACCTTGCCGATGTGGTCCAGATTTCGGTTCCGCTGGGCATAGTCGATGCCGTAGCCGACCACGAACTCATCTGGGATTTCGAAACCGGTCCAGCGGGCCTTGACGTCCACCTCGCGCCGCGACGGCTTGTCGAGCAGGGCGCAGACCTCCAGCCGCTTCGGGGCGCGCGACTCCAGCAGGTGCAGCACGTGTTTCAGGGTGCGGCCGGTGTCGACGATATCCTCGACGACCAGAACGTCGCGGCCCTCGATCTCTCCGCGCAGGTCTTTCAGGATACGCACCTCGCGCGAGCTTTCGGTGCTGTTGCCATAGGAAGAGGCCTCCAGAAAGTCGACCTCGCAGGGCAGGTCCAGTTCGCGCACCAGATCGGCGATGAAAACGAAGGAACCGCGCAGCAGTCCGACGACGATCAGCTTTTCCGTATCCGCGAAGTGGGCCGAGATTTCATGCGCCAGTTCCTCCACCCGCGCGGCGATGGATTTCGCGGTGATCATGGGCTCGATTTCGTAGTTGCTGTGATCCATGGACGTCCCCCTTTTCGGCTTATCCTAACCCGCAAAAAACTTTTGTCACCCCGCGACACAGTGATGCGTGACGTATCCGTTCGAGTTCTGTAAACAGCGCCCATGCCGACGCACGCCGAAAAACGACACCTGCCTTACAGCGCGCAACAGATGTACGATCTGGTGGCCGATGTCTCGTCCTATCCGCAGTTCCTGCCGTGGTGCGCGGCCTGCCGCATCCGCAAGCGCAGGCAGACCGAAGCGGGCGAGGTGATCGACGCCGACCTGGTGATTTCCTTCAAGGTTTTCCGCGAAAAATTCGGCAGCCGCGTGACGCTGAAGCCGGAAAGCCACCGCGTGGACGTTGCCTATCTGGACGGGCCGTTCAAATACCTGAACAACCACTGGCATTTTACCGACCGGCCCGATGGCGGCTGCGATGTCGATTTCTTCGTGGATTTCGAATTCAAGTCAGCCCTGTTGCAGTCGATCATCGGCGTCGTCTTCAACGAGGCCATGCAGCGGATCGTGCGGGCGTTCGAGGCGCGGGCAGACGACCTGTACGGTTAGCGGAACTAAAAAGGCCGCCCGGCAAGGGGCGGCCCTGTAATTGTCATGGCGCCATGGTCAGGACGCGAGGTCGTAGCCCCGCTCGCCATGCGCCGACAGGTCCAGACCGTTGACCTCGTCCTCGGCCGACACGCGGATCGGGAAGATCAGGCCGGTGACCTTGACCAGAACCACGGTCACGACAACGGTGTAGACACCCACGACCAGCAGACCGCCGATCTGTGACACGAACGCGCCGTGGCCCAGCACCGCGATCATGATGATCCCGAAAATCCCGCCGACACCGTGAACCGCGAACACGTCCAGCGTATCGTCGATGTTAATCACGTTCTTGACCAGTCTGCAGGCCTCCTGACACAGGACGCCGGCAACCGCGCCGATCAGCAGGGCTTCGACAGGGCCGACGAAGCCCGAGGCGGGCGTGATCGAGGCCAGCCCCGCGATCGTGCCGGTGACCATGCCGACCATCGAGGCCTGACCGTGCTTGATCTTTTCCCAGAGCGCCCATGTCAGCGAGGCCGTTGCGGCCGAGATATGGGTGACCGTCAGCGCCATCGCCGCCCCGCCGTCGGCGGCCAGTTGCGATCCGCCGTTGAACCCGAACCAGCCGACCCAGAGCATCGAGGCGCCGATCATCACGAAGCCCGGATTGTGCGGCGGCACGTTCTTGTTGCGCCGCGCGCCGAGGAAGAAGGCGACGACCAGCGCCGCCAGACCGGCGGTTTCATGCACCACGATGCCGCCTGCGAAATCCTTGACGGGCTCGGCGAACAGCGCGCCTTCGCCGCCCGACAGCATGCCGCCGCCCCAGATCCAGTGCGTCACCGGCGCATAGACGACCAACATCCACAGGGCCGAGAACAACATCAGGAAGGCATAGCTGATCCGCTCCACATAGGCGCCGATGATCAGCGCCGGGGTGATGATGGCAAAGGTCATCTGGAAGGCGAAGAACAGGATTTCCGGCAGGGTTCCGGACAGGCTGTCAGCCGTCACGCCGGACAGGAACATCTTGCCCAGACCGCCCCAAAAGGCGTTGCCGTCGCCAAAGGCGATGGAATAGCCGGCCACCAGCCACAGGACCGACATCAGGCAGGCGATCGAGAAACACTGCATAAAGACCGACAGAACATTTCGCGCGCGCACCAGACCGCCATAGAACAGGGCCAGTCCGGGAAGCGTCATAAACAGGACCAGCGCCGTCGCGACGATGATCCATGCGGTATCTGCACCATTCATTTCGGTTTTTCCCCTTTATTGGTTTTGTGTGCAGTGTTTCACCAGAACCGCGTCGATAATCAAAGCGGGAGTGGCATTGGCCTGCGTAAACTTCGGGCAAAATCGATGAACTGACAAATTGTTGTGCAGAGCAACGCTTGTGTGACCAATTATTAGGCAGGATGTGCCTGCCGATTCAGGCCTGCAAATGGTCCGAAATCATGCGAAGCGCGGCTTCGGTGGTGCGGAGGCGCACGGCATCGCGACCGATGGCCCCGAATTCCACGGTCATGGTGACAGGCCGTCGACCGGTTCGGGCCAGGCCGAAACAGACGCGGCCCTCTGGCTTGTTGCTGGAGCCGCCGGGACCGGCAACGCCCGTGACCGCCACGGCGATATCGGCGCGGGAATGCTCCACGGCGCCTTGCGCCATTTCGGCGGCGACCTGCTCCGAGACGGCTCCGTGGCGATCAAGCGTGCCGGCCTTCACGCCCAGCATTTCGTGCTTGGCCTCGTTGGAATAGGTTACGAAGCCGCGCTCGAACACATCGGACGATCCGGCGATGTCGGTGAGGGCGGCGCTGATCATGCCGCCTGTGCAGCTTTCGGCGGTGGCCAGCAGCAATCCGTGCGAGCGGCAAACGGCCAGAACGGATGCGGCGAGCGTCCGGCGCTCGTCGGTCATAAGAAGTAGGAAATCAGCGCGATGAGGCCGACCAAAGCCGCGGCCGCCATAACGCCGGCGGCGACGTCGTCCAGCATGACGCCGAGCGAAGTGTGCATCCTGTCGGCGGTTCCGACCAGAGACGGCTTCTTGATGTCGTACAGCCGGAACAGGCCGAAAGCGATGACCACCAATCCGAACGGAATGCAAAACTCTCCGATGATCGAGCAGGTCAGCGCCAGCGACACCGGAAACAGGGTGATCCATTGCCCGACAACCTCGTCGATCACGATCTCGCCGGGGTCGTGGTTCTCTTTACCCTCGGTCTCTTTCGCGGTTGCCCACCAGCCGAGGAAAAACAGCGCGACGGTCGCGGCAAAGAGCAGCGGGAACCCGCCAAGCATGTGCAAAAGGTATGCCAGCGGAAGAGCCGCCAGACTGCCCCAGGTACCCGGAGCTTTCGGCAGCAATCCAACATAGAAAAAGGTCGTAATGGTTCGCGTCATGGCTTGAAGACTAGTACACTCGCTTGCGCCACAATACCCTCTTGTCGTCCGGTGAATCCAAGTTTTTCGGAGGTTGTGGCTTTTACAGCAACACGATCCAACGAAAGCCCGAGGATTGCGGCCAGATTATGGCGCATCCGCTCTGAATTGGGGCCGATTTTAGGCGCTTCGCAGATCAAAGTACAGTCGATGTTGCTGATCCGGTATCCGCGCGCGGCGACGCGCTCGGCGGCCTTGCGCAGAAACACCTCCGACGCGGCGCCCTTCCACTGCGGGTCGGAGGGCGGGAACCACTGTCCGATGTCGCCTTCCGCAATCGCGCCGAACAGGGCGTCGGTGACCGCGTGCATGGCCACGTCGGCATCGGAGTGGCCGACCAGCCCGCGGTCATGCGGGATTTTCAGGCCGCAGAGAATGACGTGATCGCCATCCCCGAACTTGTGAACGTCGAAACCGTTGCCCGTGCGTATATCCATGTGCGTTCCAAGCTGCTGTTCCGCGAGGACCAGATCCTCGGCGAAGGTTATCTTGATGTTGCGCTGCGATCCGCGGACCGGAAGCACGTCCAGACCGGCGGCGACCGCGATGGCGACATCGTCATCGGCTGACCCGTCATGGGCGGCGTGGGCCGCCATGATGGCGCGGCGCTCGAACACCTGCGGCGTCTGCGCCCGCCAGATGGCGTCGCGGGGCAGGGCGGTTGCGGCCTTGCCGTCGGTCACCTGCCAGACCGCGTCGGTGACGGGCAGGGCGAGAAAGGCCGCGCCGGTCCTGCGGGCCTGCGTGAACACCCGGTCGAGCGCGTCCGGCGGGACCAGTGGCCGGGCGCCGTCGTGAATCGCGACATAGTCACCGGCGGCGGCCTTCAGGCCGTTGCGGACCGAAACGCTGCGGTTGTCGCCGCCAAGCACCGCGGGTTTCAGGCGGTCGTCGGCGATGGACTCTGCGATCGGGGCATAGAGCGCCCCGTCGCGCGGATTGATCACGACGATCACCTCCGTCACCTGATCGGAGGCCAGAAGCGAGCGAATCGTATGTCCGAGCACGGGCCTGCCGGACAGCAACCGGTACTGTTTCGGAACGTCCCCGCCCAGACGGGCGCCCCTGCCGGCAGCGACAATGATGGCTGATAGAGTCATGGCCTCCATGTAACGCTTCGTCGTTTCTGTGGGAAGGTGGAAAACCACTCATTCCATTGCTTGCGCAAACGTGGAAGTTGGATTACAGATGGGGCACTGCATAAGGTTTAGGCACAGTGTCAATAATGATTGAAAATAAGGCAATTGATCCTCCCGTCCTTCTGTCCCCGCTCGCCGGTATCACCGATTTGCCCTTTCGGAATCTGGTATCCTCTTTCGGCGCGGGGCTGGTCGTTTCGGAAATGATCGCCAGCCAGGAAATGGTGCAGAGCCGCCCTTCGGCGCAGGCAAAGGCCGAGCTTGGATTCGACAGCGCCAATACCGCCGTTCAGATAGCGGGTAAAGACGCCTACTGGATGGCCGAATGCGCGCGGATGTGCGAGGCGTACGGGGCCGCAGTCATCGACATCAATATGGGATGCCCCGCGAAAAA
>JBFIHV010000028.1:0-14148 GCA_041601595.1 Amylibacter sp.
CTCGGATACCTTCTGGCGCATCAAATCCCCGAGCGGCGAAGTCCGCCAGATCCGTGTCGGCGGCCGCCTGACCGTGAACGACGGCCTGTCGCTGGTGCGCTCCGCCGAGGCGGGTCTGGGCATCGCCTACCTGCCGTGCTTTCTGTATTACAGATCGGTGGCCGAGGGCCGTCTGGTCAAGGTCCTGTCCGACCTGCCGGTGGACGAGCGCAACGTCCAGATCGTCTATCAGCCCGGCCAGTTCATCCAGCCGAAACTGCGGGTCTTCATCGACTATCTGGTGGAGCATTTCCGCAGCAAGGGCAACGGGGTCTGGTAGCGTCAGGCCTGTTTGATCCGGTAGTGATAGCCCGTCGCCTCGCGCAGACCCATCCCGCCATAGAGCGCCAGCGCGGCACGGTTCGCCCGCGTCGTCAGTATGCCGAGGCTGTGCGCCCGCCGCCCGCGCGCCCATCCCAGAACCGCCAGCATGATATCCCGGCCCAGACCCCGGCGGCGAAAGCCCTCCAGAACCTCCACCGCATGGCAAAACACCAGACCGTCGTCGCAGGCGGCGAAGGCCACGGCGGCGGCCCGCCCGTCTTGCATCAGGGCGACGCAGGTCTTGGGCAGGGTGCAGCGGCGCATGATGTCGAGCCGCGCCGGCCCGATGCCGCCCGCCTGCCAGACCTGCGCCATGTCATCGGCGGGATCGGCCGCGAACAGGGGCGCCCTTGCCGGGGCTTCGTGTGACATTTCGGACAGAGGCGCCACAAGAACGGCCACCGGATCAATGATGTTGTATCCCGCGGCGGCAAGCCGTTCGTCCAGCGCCCGGTCCTGAGGCCGTATCATGAACAGAGGAGCCTGCTGCATTAGCGCCATGACGCGCTCCGCGAATGCGATGTCGGCATCCTCCGGCGCACCGGCCAGCGTCGCCGCCGACACCCGCTTGCCGCCGCCGCGCCCGTCGCGAAAGATCCAGCCGTCTTGTCGCCATATCCTGTGCGGAGGCCATTTTGCATCGACGGACCCGAACAGCCTGTCGGCGTCAGGAGCACACCAGCCCGTCATATGTCCCGGAAGGCGCGGATCAGGGCCGCCTCCGCCTCTGCCACGCGCGCCGGATCGCTGCCGCGCACCACGAGGTTCGTGCCGTAGCCGCCGCTGCCGTAATAGGGATAGGAGCCGATCGACAGGTCCGAATATTCCTTTGCCAGTTCGCCCAGCGCAGGCGCCACGACGCTCTCGGGCCGTTCGACGCGGACCGAGGCCGAGGTGACCGCCAGCCCGGTTTCCAGTTGCGGCAGCAGCCCCGCGACCATGGCCTCGAACACCCGCGGCACGCCGGCCATGACATGCACATTGCCTATCGAGAAACCGGGCGCGCCCGAGACCGGATTGTCGATCAGCGTCGCACCCTCGGGAATGCGCGCCATGCGCAGGCGCGCCGGGTTCAGGTCGGCCTCGCCGTTTGGATAGTGGCTGCACAGCACTGCGCGCGCATCCGCGCGCACGTCGATGGAAACGCCGAAGGCGCGCGCGATGTTGTCGGCGGTGATATCGTCATGGGTGGGGCCGATGCCACCGCTGGTGAAGACATGTGTATGGCGCGCGCGCAGGTCATTGACGGCCCCGACGATGGCTTGCGCGTCGTCGGCCACGATGCGCACTTCCTTCAGGTCGATGCCGACCGAGGTCAGCTGCTGCGCAAGGTGGTGAATATTGGAATCGCGGGTACGCCCCGACAGGATCTCGTCGCCGATCGCAAGCATCGCGGCGGTCGGGTTGGCTTTAATTTCCGCCATTGTGATTGTCCTTTTGCACTCGAACCACTAGATTTCACGGCATGAACTTCGAACAAACTCTGATCCCTGCGCGCCTTGTCCGTAGATATAAACGTTTCCTCGCGGACGTCACGCTCGAAGATGGGCGCGAGGTCACGGCCCATTGCGCCAATCCCGGCTCGATGATGGGCTTGCAGGAGCCGGGGTCGCGCATCTGGCTGGAACCGAACGACGACCCGAAACGGAAGCTGGACTATAGCTGGAAACTGGTCGAGCTGGACGGCGGCCACATGGCGGGCATCGACACCGCCCTGCCGAACCGTGTCGTGGGCGAGGCGCTGCAAAACGGCCGGATACCGGAGCTTTCGGACTATCCGCTGCTGCGGTCGGAAGTGCGCTACGGCAATGCCAGCCGTATCGACTTCCTGCTGACGGCGGCAGGCCGGCCGGACGCCTACGTTGAGGTCAAGAACGTCACCCTGTCGCGGCAATCCGGCCTTGCCGAGTTTCCCGACAGCGTCACCAAGCGCGGCACCAAGCACCTGCATGACCTTGCCGTGATGGCTTCGCAGGGTTACCGGGCCGTGATGTTCTACCTGGTCCAGCGGAGCGACTGCGGGCGGTTTTCGCTGGCAGAGGATATCGACCCGGACTATGCTGCGGCCTGGCTTGCCGCGAAACTGGCGGGAGTGGAGACACTCTGCTATGAAGCATCCCTGTCAACCACTGCGGTCACGCTCGGCGCGCCGATAGAGGTTGACGTCGGCGCCCGTCTTTGATTGACGCCTGACAGGACAGTAAAATTGATGGAGTACCCCGTGAAAGGCATCACGCAGCCCAGACTGAACCAGGATGGCATCACCATCCACAGCCCCGAGGAATTCGCGGGCATGCGCAAGGCGGGCCGTCTGGCCGCCGAGGTGCTGGACATGGTTGCGGATTTCGTCGAGCCCGGTGTCACGACCGATTACCTGGACCAGCTCTGCCACGATTACATGGTGGCGAACGGCGCGGTTCCGGCGACGCTCGGCTACAAGGGCTATCCGAAATCCTCCTGCATCTCGATCAACCACGTGGTCTGCCATGGCATCCCGTCCGACAAGAAGCTGCGCGACGGCGACATCCTGAATATCGACGTGACCTGCATTCTGGACGGATGGTTCGGCGACACCTCGCGGATGTATGTGGCGGGCAAGCTGTCGCGCAAGGCCGAGCGCCTGATCCAGATCACCTATGATGCGCTGATGCTGGGCATCGACGAGGTGCGTCCGGGCAACACGTTCGGCGATATCGGCAACGCCATCCAGACCTATGCCGAGTCGCAGCGCTGTTCCGTGGTGCGGGATTTCTGCGGGCACGGCCTGGGCCGGGTGTTCCACGCGCCGCCCAACGTCCTGCACTATGGCCGCCCCGGCAGCGGTCCGGTTCTGGAGGAAGGCATGTTCTTCACCATCGAGCCGATGATCAACCTCGGCCGCGCCGAAACCAAGACGCTGGCCGATGACTGGACCGCCGTGACCAAGGACAAGTCCCTGTCGGCGCAGTTCGAGCATTCGATCGGCGTCACCGCCGACGGGTTCGAGATTTTCACCCAGTCGCCCAAGGGCAAATTCCATCCGACCTGGGGCTGATTTAGCGATCTGTTAACCATGTTCCGCAACAGTGCGGACATGGCCGACGACAAGCACCCGAACGCGTTCAACGAATTGCCCCTGCCCGGATTTTTCCGGCAGGCGGCGAAACCGCCCGTCGCGGCGCCGGAGGATTTCCGCAAGGACCACCGCAAACGCCTGCGAGAGCGGTTCCTTCAGGGCGGCGCCAATGCCATGCCGGATTACGAACTGCTGGAACTGGTGCTGTTCCGCGCCATCCCGCGCATGGACGTGAAACCGCTGGCCAAGCGCCTGCTGGCCGCCTTCGGTGATTTCAACCACGTGATCTCGGCCCCGCCAGCGCGGTTGCGGGAAATCAGCGGCGTCGGCGAGGCGGTGGTGCAGGAACTGAAAATCGTCGAGGCCGCCGCCCAGCGTCTGGGCCGCGCAAAGGTGCTGAACCGAAACGTCATCTCTTCCTGGGCGGCGCTGATGGACTATTGCAAGACCGCCATGGCGCACCGAGATATCGAACAGTTCCGCATCCTGTTTCTGGACCGGAAAAACACCCTGATCGCCGACGAGGAGCAGCAGCGCGGCACCGTCGACCACGTGCCGGTCTATCCCCGCGAAGTCGCGAAGCGGGCGCTGGAGCTGAATGCCTCGGCGGTCATACTGGTCCACAACCACCCGTCCGGCGATCCGTCGCCGTCTCAGGCCGACATCCAGATGACGGCAAAGGTCGAGCAGGCGCTGCAGGCCTTGGGCGTTTCCGTCCACGACCATATCGTCATCGGCAAGGCCGAGGATGCCAGCTTTCGGTCGCTGGGATTGCTATAGGGACCGTGTCGCGTAAACTTTGTTGAAAACTGTCAACGAAGCATCGTCCATGAAAATAACCTACAGGCCCGAGATTGACGGTATGCGAGCAGTCGCCGTCGTGACAGTTATCCTGTATCACGCCCGGTTTTCGGTGCAGGGCGATACGTTTCTGGCGGGCGGTTACCTCGGCGTGGACATATTCACTTCGTCATCAGCGGCTATCTGATTTCCAAGATAATTCTGACGGAACTCGACGAAACCGGCGGGTTCAGTTTCCGCAATTTCTACGAAAGACGCATTCGCCGCATATTGCCGATCCTGTTCACGGTGATGCTGTCGTCCGTCCCCTTTGCGTGGTTCTACATGTTGCCCGCGACATATGCGGACTATTCGCGCTCGATCGTCTCTTCGCTGTTGTTCGTGTCGAACCTGTTCTTCTACTTCAGCACGACCGACTACGGGGCCAGCGACAGCTTGCTCGAGCCGTTTCTGCACACCTGGTCGCTGAGCGTCGAGGAACAGTTCTATATTTTCTTTCCGGCGGCGCTCCTGCTGATGTTCCGGCTGGCCAGGCGGCATTTGTTCTGGATGGCGCTGGCCGGACTCGTGGCCAGCCTGCTGTTTGCAGAGGCGATGAGCCGCATCGATCCCGCATTGAGCTTTTACATCCTACCGACACGCATGTGGGAGCTTTTGGCGGGAACGCTTGTGGCCTTGTTGGAAATCCGCTCCGGCCGCACCGGAGCGCCGGCATGGCGCGCAGTCATGCCGTTGATCGGCGCGGCGGCGATGGCTCTGTCTTTCTGGATGTTCGACGAGACGACCGTCCACCCGGGGTTCGGCTCCGTGCCTCTGATCCTCGGGGCGGCGCTGGTGATCCGCTATTCCGGCAGGCACGAACCGGTCGGCGCGATCCTGGGCTGCCGCCCCATGGTCGACATCGGGCTGATTTCCTATTCCCTCTATCTCTGGCATTTTCCGGTGTT
Source organism: Amylibacter sp. (assembly GCA_041601595.1). Lineage (GTDB taxonomy): Bacteria > Pseudomonadota > Alphaproteobacteria > Rhodobacterales > Rhodobacteraceae > Amylibacter. Next base: position 5,167 of record JBFIHV010000028.1, read on the forward strand.
TGCTTTTGCCTGCATGCGCGATCCCGGTGCCGCCGACCCCGACAAGATCTGGCGGATCGCCCTGATCGCCGCGCTGTCGGTCGCATCCTATTTTCTGATCGAGCGGCCGTTCCGGAACCGGCGCAGGATGAGCACAAGGCAGGCCTTGGCGACTTTGCGCATCGCTTTTCTGTGCACTGTTCTGGTCAGCGTCTCCGGCTATGTCTTCGACGGGTTTGTCTGGCGTGTCCCGCCGGTTCTGGCACCCGAAGCGAGCCGGGCGACATGGAATGACCTGACGGACGAAAACGGCGATCCCTGTCACGGAAGGCTGGAAGATTTCTGCCTGTTCGGCGGTGAAAAGCAGACGCGCACGGTGGTGGTTCTGGACGACAGCCACGCGGCGTCGCTCTTGGCCGACCTCTATGCCCGCGTCAAGGACAGGCATCCTTTTTTGGCCCTGACGGAGGGCGACTGCCTGCCGGTTTTTCGGGCCAACCTCGTGGTTCGGGACAGCCCCGACCGGCAGTACAGTTGCAACGTCGCGTTTCAGAAAAGGCGGCTGGAGGCCATCGCGGCGCGCGGCCCGTCGATCGTCGTTGTCGCCGGACGCTGGCCCCGCCAGCTTGAGGGAAGCTATTTCGATAACCGTGAAGGGGGTGTCGAAAGGGCCGACCTCGACTATCGGAAAGCGCTGGAACCGGAAAACGGCGCCACCGTCGGGCAGGAGATATCCCGGTCAATGCGGCAATTGCTGGATGCGGGTCACGATGTGGTGCTGGTCTACCCGTTTGTGGAGGCGGGCTGGAACGTGCCGAAGGAACTGTTCGCCCGCATGCCCAAGAGCGCGACGCTGGCCGAGGCCTATCTTGCCGGGAATCCGCTGACGACGAGTTTCGATGTGTACCGCGACCGGACTGAAAGCAGTTTCGCGGTTCTGGACGGCATCCGGCACGAAAATGTTCATGTCGTTTACCCGCACAGGCGGTTCTGCAACACAGCCCTGCCCGGCAGATGCATGACGCATGACGCCGCAAACCTGCATTATGCCGACGACAACCACCCCAACAAGACCGGGGCGGCCATGATCAACGACCTGATTGTCGGGAAAATCAGGCTGATCGACGCCAAACAGACGCAGGCTTCGACCAGCCGTTAATTCTAGGCCAGCTTGCCGTGACAGTGCTTGAATTTCTTGCCCGACCCGCAAGGACAACTGTCGTTGCGGCCCGGATTGCCCCAGGTGGACGGGTCGTTCTCGTCAAAGACGGCCGCCGTGGCTTCGGCCACAGCCGCCTCGTCCTTGGCCGGAGTGGCCGCCGCCGCAACCTCGGCGTTTTGACGGGCTTGCGCGGCAAGCATGGCCTGCTGCTCCTGCTGCGTCAGGACGCGGACATGCGCCAACTGGCCGGTCACCTCGCTGCGCAGGCCTTCGAGCATGCTTTCGAACAGGCCGAAGGCCTCGGTCTTGTACTCGTTCAGCGGATCGCGCTGGGCGTAGCCGCGGAAGCCGACAACAGAACGCAGATGCTCCAGCGTCAGCAGGTGTTCGCGCCATTTCTTGTCGATGGTGCCAAGCAGAATCTGCTTCTCGATGGAGCGCATGGTCTCGGGCCCGAAATCGGCGGCTTTCTTTGCCATGCTCTTGTCGGCTTCGGCATAGAGGCGTTCGCGGATATCGTTCTCGTCGATGCCTTCTTCCTCGACCCATTTCATCACCGGCACGTCAATGCCGATCATCTGGATGACCTTGCCGTAGAGCCCTTCGCCGTCCCACTGGTCGGCGTAGGATTTCGCGGGAATGAATTCGTCGACCAGATCGTCGATGGTTTCGTCGCGCATGTCCTTGACGATTTCCGACAGGTCGCTGCTTTCCATGATTTCGCGGCGCTGTTCAAAGATCGCCTTCCGCTGGTCGTTCATCACGTCGTCGAACTTCAGCAACTGTTTGCGGATGTCGAAGTTGTGGCCCTCGACCTTGGCCTGGGCTTTCTCCAGCGACTTGTTGACCCATGGATGGATGATCGCCTCGCCCTCTTTCATGCCGAGCGTGCCCAGAACCTTGTCCAGACGGCCGGAGCCGAAAATCCGCATTAGGTCGTCTTCGAGCGACAGGAAGAACGCCGACTTGCCGGGATCGCCCTGACGGCCCGAGCGGCCGCGCAGCTGGTTGTCGATCCGGCGGCTTTCGTGGCGTTCGGTGGCCAGTACATAGAGCCCGCCTGCCTCGAGCGCCTTCTTGCGGCCCTCGGCGATTTCGGCTGTCACGCGTTCGCGGACCTGTTCCGCCGTCTCGTCCGCGGATTTCTCCTCCAGCGCCTTGGCCAGACGCATTTCGAAGTTGCCGCCAAGCTGGATGTCGGTCCCGCGACCGGCCATGTTGGTGGCGATCGTGACCGCCCCGTAGACGCCGGCATCGGCGACGATGCTGGCTTCCTGCTCGTGGAAGCGCGCGTTCAGGACGTTGTGCGGAATGCCGCCCTTCTGCTTGGCGAGCCGTTCGACATCGTCTGCCTCGCCCAGATACCTCGTCTTGGTTTCCTCGTTCTTGAAGTCGGCGGCGCGGGCGCGCATGTGATCCGCGATCGACTGCAGGAATTTCCCGTCCTGCAGCATGTGAGAGATCTGTTCGGATTTCTCGATCGAGGTGGTGCCGACCAGAACCGGCTGTCCGCTGGCATGCGCCCGGGCGATTTCCTCGACGATGGCTTTGTATTTCTCGGCCGCCGTGCGGTAGATCGCGTCGTGTTCGTCGATGCGCATGATCGGCCGGTTGGTCGGAACCTCGACCACGCCGAGGCCGTAGATCTCGGAGAATTCCTCGGCCTCGGTCAGCGCGGTGCCGGTCATGCCGGCCAGCTTTTCATACAGGCGGAAATAGTTCTGGAAGGTCACGGATGCGAGCGTCACGTTTTCCGGCTTGATGGCGACGCCTTCCTTGGCCTCCAGAGCCTGATGCAGGCCTTCGGACAGACGGCGGCCCGCCATCATGCGGCCGGTGAACTCGTCGATCAGGACGACCTCGCCGTTGCGGACGATATAGTCCTTGTCCTTGCGGAACATCTTGTTGGCGCGCAGCGCCAGATTGACGTGATGCACCAGCGTCGTACTCTCGGGATCGTAGAGCGAACTGCCCTCCTCGAGAATGCCCAGATCCAGAAACATCTGCTCGACGAATTCGTTGCCCTCGTCGGTCAGCGTCGCGGAGCGGTTCTTTTCTTCGACGGTATAGTGTTCTTCGGTCAGGCGCGGGATGACCTCGTTGACCTTGATGTAGAGCTCCGAGCGGTCGTCGGACGGTCCGGAAATGATCAGCGGGGTCCGCGCCTCGTCGATCAGGATCGAGTCGACCTCGTCCACGATCGCGAAATAGTGATCGCGCTGGACCATATCCGCGATTTCGGATTTCATATTGTCGCGCAGGTAATCGAAGCCAAGCTCGTTGTTCGTGGCATAGACGACATCGCATCTGTAGGCGGCGTGGACCTGTTCGTTCGGCAGGCCGGGAACGACGACGCCGGTCGTCATGCCGAGCGCGGCATAGACCTTGCCCATCCATTCCGCGTCGCGGCGCGCCAGATAGTCGTTGACCGTGACGATATGCACGCCCCTGCCGGTCAGCGCGTTCAGATAGGCCGGGAATGTCGCGACCAGCGTCTTGCCCTCGCCGGTTTTCATTTCCGAGATATTGCCCTGATGCAGGAACAGCCCGCCCATGAGCTGCACGTCGAAGGCGCGCAGGCCCAGCGCGCGCCGAGCCGCCTCGCGGGCATTGGCGAAGGCTTCCGGCAGCAGCGCATCCAGCTTTTCCCCGTCCGCAATGCGCTTCCTGAATTCTTCGGTCTTCTCGATGATCTGGGCGTCGGTCAGCGCCTGGAATTCGGGCTCCAGCGCATTGATCTTGTCGACGGTCGGCTGTGCGGCCTTGATGATGCGATCATTCGGTGTGCCAAAGACCTTTTTGGCGAGTGTGCCTATGCCAAGCATTGATAAGCTATCCATTCTTTTGGCCGGAATCCGGCAGAAAGTGACGCAACTGTTACACAACCCGGGGCTAACCGCCTTGCTCACGGATTGGGGAAACCGTAAGAAGGCTCAAAGGCCGCTGAAGTAACGCTTGCACGTCGAGAATGGCATGTAAGCAGGTGCAGGCGCGGTGTCAACTTTGGCAGGACCCCGGTGCGTCATAAATCGCTGATGTCCGTGGGTCTCCTGCCGTTATGGAGGTATTTATGTTTCTTGCCCGTACCACGCTGGCCGCAGCCGGTCTTGCCCTGGCGCTTGCCGGCGCCGCGTCCGCACAGGACGCCCCTAAAACGGACGCGCCCGCTGCGGCCGCGATCGCCGCCACGTCGGACACCGTGGTGGCCGAGGTCAACGGCGACCAGATCACTGTCGGCCATATCGTTGCGCTGGCCTCGCGCCTGCCCGAGCAGTACCAGACTCTGGCCGACGACGTCCTGTTCAACGGCATTCTGGAACAGCTGATCCAGCAGTCGCTGCTGGCGCAACGCGTCGAGGGTGACTCCAAGGCGATGAAATATGCCATCGAAAACGAGCGCCGCGCGTTGCTGGCGACCGAGGCCGTCGACCGGATCGGCAATGCCGCCGTGACCGAGGAAGCGGTTCAGAAGGCCTATGCCGACCGCTACACCAGCGGAGGCGCCGCGCAGGACTTCTTCGCCAGTCACATCCTGGTTGCGACCGAGGAAGAGGCCAAAGCGGTTGTCGCCGAACTGGAAGCCGGTGCGGATTTCGCCGAGCTTGCCAAGGAAAAATCCATCGGCCCGTCGAACGTTCAGGGCGGAGAGCTTGGCTGGATCGAACCCGGCCAGACGGTCGCGCCTTTCGAGGCGGCGGCGCTGGCGCTGAAGCCCGGCGAACTGTCGCCGCCCACCGAAACGCAATTCGGCTGGCACGTGATCAAGCTGAAGGAACTGCGTGACCACCAACCGCCGGCGCTGGACGAGGTGCGCGCCGAAATCGAAGGCGAACTGAGCGATCAGGCCATCGAGGCGGCCATCAGCATCCTGGACGAAGGCGCCACGGTTGTACGCTCGGACGAAAACATCGATCCCTCGGTCGTCAGAAAAACGACCTTGCTGGACTAGCGCGCGGGACAAGCGGACATGAAAGCGGACCACTCCAAGATCAAGAAGCTTCGGAAGAAGATCAAGAAACTGAAGCGCAGGCTGACAGAGGCCCAGACTTCCGCCGGCGGACCTTCCGTGTCGCCGCTGGCGCCGAAGGACGGGTTTCCGCACCTGCCTGTGATCGAGGGCGTCCGGTTCTGCGCCGCGTCCGCCGGCGTGAAATACCCGGGCCGCAAGGATGTCATGCTGGCCGAGGCATCGGCCGGCAGCACGATCGCCGGAGTTTTCACGCGGTCCTCCACCCGCGCGGCGCCGGTTCTGGACTGTCAGGCGAAACTGGCGCGTCTGAAAGGGCCGGCGTCGGGCAAGATCGGCATCGTGGTGAATTCGGGCAACGCCAACGCCTTTACCGGCAACAACGGGCTCAAATCCGTTGCCACCGTGACAGGCGCCGCGGCGGATGTTCTGGGCACGACACCCGATCTGGTGTTTTCCTCTTCGACGGGCGTCATCGGCGAACCCCTGCCGCACGACCGGATCGTGGCGCGGCTGCAGACGATGGTTCAGGACCTGTCCGCCGACAAGGTGGACGAGGCCGCCCGCGCCATCATGACGACGGACACTTTCCCCAAGGGCGCTTCCGCGACCTGCGGGATCGGCGGCAAGGAAATCAAGATAGCCGGATTCGCCAAGGGCTCCGGCATGATCGCGCCCGACATGGCGACGATGCTGGTCTATATCTTCACCGACGCGGCCATAGACCAGCCGGTCCTGCAAGAAGTCCTGAGCGACCTGACCGGCCCGACGTTCAACGCGATCACCGTGGACGGGGACACCTCCACCTCGGACGCGCTGTTGCTGGTCGCGACCGGCAAGGCGGGCAATCCGCCGATAACTTCGGTCGAGGCGGCGGGACCGTTCCGCGCGGCGCTGCACAAGGTCATGCTGGAACTGGCGCATCTGGTGGTGCGCGACGGCGAGGGCGCGACCAAGTTCATCGAGGTGGCCGTCACCGGCGCCGAATCCGACGCCGCCGCCCACACCGTGGGGCTGGCGATCGCCAATTCGCCGCTGGTGAAAACCGCCTTCGCGGGCGAGGACCCGAACTGGGGCCGCATCGTCATGGCGGTGGGCAAGTCCGGCGAGTTCGCCGACCGCGACCGCCTGACAATCCGCTTCGGCGATATCCTGGTGGCCGAAAACGGTTGGGTCTCGCCCGATTACCGCGAGGAACTGGGCGCGAACTACATGAAGAACGCCGAGCTGAAAGTCAGCGTCGATCTGGGCGTCGGCGACGGGTCCGCCACGGTCTGGACCTGCGACCTGACGCATCAATACATCACGATCAACGCCGACTACCGTTCATGAAAACCGTTCTGGTCTCGGCGGTCGCCCTGATCGACCCCGACGGGCGGATCCTGCTGGCGCAGCGCCCCGAGGGCAAGTCGATGGCGGGCCTCTGGGAGTTCCCCGGCGGCAAGGTCGAACCCTTCGAGACCCCCGAGGCCGCGCTGATCCGCGAATTGCACGAGGAACTGGGCATCGAGACCTGGGCCAGCTGCCTCGCGCCGCTTACCTTCGCCAGCCATTCCTACGACGATTTCCACCTGATCATGCCGCTGTTCGCCTGCCGCAAATGGCAGGGTATCGTGACGCCGCTGGAGGGGCAGAAACTGGCGTGGGTCCGGTCCGCAAACCTGACGGACTACGAGATGCCGCCCGCCGACAAGCCGCTGGTGGCGATCTTGCGGGATTGGGTTTAGGGGTCAAGCGGATCCGGCGGAGCGCCAAAGACGGCTAACCGGACCCTGCCGACTTCCTGCGGCGGCGCCTGACCGGCTTACTGCCGCGCATCAAGACCATTTAACTCCGAGCGCAGCGCCTTAAGCTCCGAACGAAGCGCACGAACCTCGCTCAGCACATGCCCCGTTTCAGTGATCATCGTCTCGCGCTCGGTATGGGCCTCGTCAAGATGCTGGCTCTGCATCCCATCGACGATGACACCGATGAAAAGGTTGAGCATCGCGAATGTGCTGACGATGATGAACGGAACAAAGAACGCCCAGGCGTAGGGATATTCGGCCATGACCGGACGGACGATGCCCATCGACCAGCTCTCGAGCGTCATGATCTGGAACAGTGAATAGGCCGAGGCCCCGATGGTGCCGAACCAGTCCGGAAAAGTTTCGGAGAAAAGCTTGGTTGCCATTACCGCGAAGACATAGAAGATCAACCCCAGCAGCAGTGCGATGGACCCCATGCCGGGCAGGGCATTGAGCAGCCCGGTCACGACCCGGCGCATGGACGGCACCACGCTGACCAGGCGCAGTACCCGCAGGATGCGGAAGGCGCGGAGGATCGACAGGTTTCCGCTGGCCGGTACCAGTGCGAATCCCACCACGACCAGGTCGAATATCCGCCATGGATTGCGGAAAAAGGCGAGCCTTCGGACATAGAACCGGACCAGCAGTTCCAGCACGAATATGGCCAGGATCGTCCGGTCGAGGGCGATCAGAAAGGAGCCCGCGGCGGACATGGCCGCCTCGCTCGTCTCCAGGCCGAGCGTGATCGCGTTGACGATGATGAGTGCGATGATCGCGCGCTCGAACCTGGGGGAGTCTACGAGCGCGCGAAGACGGTCGCGCAGAAGTGTGGGCATAGCAATGATTGCTCCTTGGTCGCGTTTCGAGCGTATTGAGATTTCGCGGCGGGCCTCCCACCGGCGGCGATGGTTGGCCTGCAAGAGCGGCGCTGTCAAGGGTGCTGTCACCCGAAACCTGGTTGAAACGGGCATCCGGGCATCCGGGCGTGTGGCGTCTGGCCTGGGTGCGGTCCGCGAAACTGACGGACTACGAGATTCCGCTTGCCGACAAGCCGCTGGTGGCGATTTTAAGGGATTGGGTTTAGGGGGCGTTGGCGGGAGTTCGGAGAAATTATGCGTTTCGATTGTGCCAGTTTTTCTACACCACGATATGAAAGAAATTTATTTCGCCTTGTATTTCAATCTCAAACAGAATTCTTTGAATTCTTCGTGATCCACAAAGGTTTGGAATATCTCTTGGTCTTCCGGGGCGACATAACTTGCGTAGTCAACGCCTGAGAACCAAGCCGTTGTCCGAATTACCCCCCGATCCGAATGGATATATTCAGATTCGAGATTACGGTTTGAATTCCAATAGTCTGGCCCGTGAAACGTTGCCGTAGCATTTGAAAATATTGGAGGCACCTTGTTCAGCTTTTCAGCATTTGGAAACACTTGATCGGGATCAAATCGACCGCTGGCATTACAGCGTCCGCCAGACTCAAATTCGACGAAAGAGACAACAAGGACGAATACGCTATTTGGCGTAAGGTTTTTGCTTTTCGAAAGTGCTTGAGCAGAGCAGGCTACCCCCTCGGAAAAGCTTGAACATGATTTTGGGTATTTTTTTGAAAATACCTTTGTAGCTTCCATCTGCTCTGCTTTGAAACCCACTCCGCGACCACCGGATGTCATTCTTGCCGAATATTTTTGGGCCTGATCGTAGATACTGCCGTTCTCCCTTGACGACAGGTTCTCGTACTGAATACCGACGCAATTTGCTAATACCAAAGTCAGGATTGTCACGGCGCAACCCAGCGCTGTTTTGGTTCGCCACTGCGATATGCCGACAGCCTCCGTGGTTATCTCGACCAACCTGTTCGTCTCCTATTTAGGAATTTAATAAGCGTCAAACTTCCACGGGTCTCTGGTTAAGGTGAATTGGTGCGGCATTCGGAAGATGCCAACCACGATATTCTGCCACTAAAACATAAAACAGCAATTGGAGCGAAGGCCCTCTTCAAGCTTTCAGGCATCAGCACAGGCCTTTCCGTTTCCGGCCCAAACGCTATTCCCTCTCCACCCACCCCGCCAGTTCCCCGCGCAAAA
>JBFIHV010000029.1:0-14047 GCA_041601595.1 Amylibacter sp.
CCTGCCGCCCGGATGTCCCTTCGCGCCGCGCTGCAGCTATGCGGCGCCTGCCTGCGAAACGCCGCCGCCGGTGCGCGGCGTTGGAAACGGCCACTGGACGCGCTGCGTGGCACCGTTGGCCGCGGAGGGGTCCGCATGACCGAGACGCCGCATATATCGCTACGGAATGTAACGAAGGTCTTTACCCGCAAGCCCGATTTCGCCGAGCGGATCGCGATTGCCCTCGGAGTGCCGAAACCACCTGTGGTCCGGGCGGTGGACGGCGTATCGCTGGACGTGGCACGCGGCGAGGCGCTTGGACTGGTCGGCGAAAGCGGTTGCGGGAAATCGACGCTTGGCCGCGTGGTCGCAGGCGTGCATCAGAAGACTGCCGGCCGGTTTTCCTTCGAGGGCAAGGAAGAGGCGGATTGGACCGACGCGGACGCCCGCCGTGCGCGTCTCGACATCCAGATGATTTTCCAGGACCCGATGTCATCGCTGAACCCGCGCAAGCGGATCGCGGACATTATCGGCGAAGCGCCAGTCGTCCATGGTATGATCGCGGCGCTGGACAAGCAGGACGCGGTTGCGGAACTGATGCGTGAAGTCGGGCTGGACCCTGACTATGCGCGGCGGTTCCCGCACCAGTTTTCCGGCGGTCAGCGGCAGCGGATCGGCATCGCACGGGCGCTCGCGGTCCAGCCCAAGTTCCTCGTCTGCGACGAGTCCGTCGCCGCGCTCGACGTGTCAATTCAGGCGCAGGTGCTGAACCTGTTCATGGACCTGCGCGACCGGCGGGGATTGACCTATCTGTTCATCAGCCATGACCTCGGCGTGATCGAGCATCTGACGGATCGCGTGGCGATAATGTACCTTGGCCGGATCGTCGAAATCGGCCCGACAGCCGATATTTTTGCCGATCCCGCCCACCCCTATACGAAGGCTTTGCTGGAAGAGGCCCCGCGCGTCGGTCGCGGTCACCGGACCTATGTCCCGCTCAAGGGTGAAATCCCGTCGCCGCTCAATCCGCCGTCGGGCTGCCATTTTCACACCCGATGCCCACATGCCACCGCCCGTTGCAGGGCCGAGGCGCCGATCATGAAACCCGTCGCAGCGCAGCGTTTTGCGGCGTGCCATCTCAACGATACGACCAACCAGGAGGACTAATGCAATGAAATTTTGGAAATCACTCACCTTTGCCGCCGCCCTGTCGCTTGCGGCGATTCCGGCAGTCGCTCAGGACCTGACCATCGGTCGCGGGAACGAGCCACAGTCGATCGATCCGCAATTCTCGCGTACCGGCCCGAACCAGATGACGGCGCTGCACATCTTTGACCGGCTGGTGCTGACCGACAAGAACGTCCGCGCGCGGCCCGGCCTCGCCGAAAGCTGGGAAAACGTCGATCCGAAAACGTGGATCGTGCATCTGCGGAAGGGCGTGACCTTCCATGACGGGTCGCCCTTCACCGCCGAGGATGTGGTCTATTCCATGAAGCGCGCACCTGACGTGCCGAATTCGCCGGCCTCTTTCGGCGGCTCCGTGGCCGATATCGAGGAAATGGAAATCGTCGATGAACACACCATCCGGTTCACTTCCAAAGAGCCGTCGCCGCTGTTCGTCGAGAACATCGGGACCGTCTATATCGTGTCCAAGGCCGCGACAGACGGCAAGGCGAACGAGGATTTCAACAGCGGTGCGGCGGCCATCGGCACCGGCCCCTACAAATTCGTGTCCTGGTCCCCCGGCGACCGCTTGGAATTGGCGCGTAACGACGCCTACTGGGGCGAGAAACCGGCCTATGAAAAGGTCACGATGCGCTTCATTTCGAACGATGCCGCGCGTGTGGCCGCCCTGCTGTCCGGCGCGGTCGACCTGATCGACTTGGTGCCGCCGGCCGACCTGCCGTCCCTGCGCGGCAACTCCGATCTGAAAGTGTATGACACACCGACCGTCCGGTTGATCTATCTGGCGCTGAACCAGCAGGATGACGCGCCGTTCCTGACCGATTTGAACGGAAATCCGCTGCCGTCGAACCCGTTCAAGGACGCACGTGTGCGCAAGGCGGTCTCGATGATGATCGACCGCCAGGCGATTATCGACCGGCTGCTTTACGGCGCGGGTGAGGCCGCCAGCCAGATCGTGCCCGAGGGCGTTTTCGGGTACAATCCGGACATCAAGGTTCCGGAGGCCGATATCGAAGCGGCCAAGGCTCTTTTGGCCGAAGCGGGCTATCCCGACGGGTTCGGCATCACTATCCACGGATCGAACGACCGGTTCAGCCAGGATGGCGAAGTCGCGCAGGTTCTGGGTCAGTTCCTGGCGCGCGGAGGTTTGAAGGTGAACGCCGTGGAGACGCTGCCCTATGCGGTCTACTCGAAAGAGGCCGGCAAGAACGCCTACGGCGCTTTCATCTTTTCGTATGGCAACTCGACCGGCGAGTCGTCACGCGGACTGCTGAGCGCCTTCCACACCTACAACAAGGAAGCCAACCTTGGCACGCTGAACCGGTTCCGTTACTCGAACCCGGAATTTGATGCCGCAGTCGTTGCCGCGGCGCAGATATTCAATCCGGATGAAAGGGAAGCAGCGTTGCAGGCTGCCGCAGCGATCGCCGCAGCGGACACCGCGGTGGTGCCGCTTTACTTCCAGGCGCTCAGCTGGGCTTCGAAGGCAAACGTCGATTTCGACGCGCGCCGAGACGAGCGAACGCTGGCCATGGGCGCCCGTCCGGCGAATTGATGACCATGCACGGGACCATCGAAGATACCGTTGTTTTCCGGGATGTGATGGTCCCGATGCGCGACGGCGTGCGCTTGGCGACAGATGTCACGCTGCCGGCCCGGAACGGCCGGGCCTTGCCCGGGCCGTTCCCCACACTGATGCACAGGACGCCCTATGACAAAAGCGCCGCGCGCCCGAGCGAGATCTCGGTCTCCGACCCTGCACCGAAAACCAACGGCGCGGTTGCAGCCATGCTTGCGAGGCAAGGCTATGCGGTCCTGAACCAGGATTGTCGGGGGCGTTATGCTTCCGAAGGTTTATTCCAGAAATATCTCGGCGAGGGTGAGGACGGTTGGGATACGCTGGAATGGGCGCGGACCCAATCGTGGTGCGACGGGTCATTCGGCACGTTCGGCCTGTCCTACTCCGCCCATGTCCAGACCGCGCTGGCGGTTTTGAATCCCGAAGGTCTGCGGGCCATGTTCCTCGACTCAGGGGGGTTCTGGAACGCTTATCAGGGCGGCGTGCGCCGTGGCGGCGCGTTCGAGTTGAAACAGGCGACATGGGCCTACAAGCATGCTCTGCTGAGCCCTGCGGCGCATGATCCGCTCGTCGCGGCGGCGCTGGCGGCAGAGGATATTTCCGAGTGGTTTCGCGCGATGCCCTGGCGGCGCGGCCTGTCACCGTTGCGCCATGTTCCGGAATACGAGGACTATCTGTTCGAACAGTGGGAAAACGGCATCTTTGACGCTTTCTGGCAGCGCCCGGAGCTCTATTCCGTACCGCATTACGATATGCTGGCGCGTGTTCCGACGTTCCTGATATGCGGGTGGTACGATCCCTATGCCGAAACGATGTTCGAGCACTTCAAGGGGATTACCGCACGCGGCGGTCACGCCGAACTGGTCATGGGACCGTGGCTTCACGGGCGCCGCAGCCAGACATTTGCCGGTGATGTGGATTTCGGTGCGGGTTCGGTACTGGATGACCGGATTGCGCCGGATTATGACAGCTTGCGGCGCGACTGGTTCGGCCGTTGGCTGAAACCGGCCGAAGGGCAGGCGGCCGCCCCGCGCGCGCGGTGGTTTTGCATGGGCGGCGGGTCCGGCCGGCGCGACGAGGCCGGCCGCAGGATGCACGGCGGCATCTGGCGCGAGGCCGCCGTCTGGCCGCCGTCGTTCGCACCCCGGCAGGAATTCCATCTTACAGCAGGCGGCAGTCTGCAGCGGGCCGTCGCGGAAGCTTCCGAAATCATCCTGCAAACCGATCCATCAAACCCCGTTCCCAGCATCGGCGGGGCGATCACCTCGGGTGCGCCTGTGATGGAAGGCGGAGCTTTCGATCAGGTCACGACGGAGAACACATTCGGCGCCGCGCCGCCGTTCCTGCCACTGGCCGCGCGCAGCGATGTTCTGGTATTCGCGACGCCGCCGCTGTCGGAGGATCTGGAAATCGCCGGTCCCGTCGAGGCCCACCTCACGCTCGCCTCTGACGCGCCGGATGCCGACATTACGATAAAGCTAATCGACTGGGCTCCTCCGAACAAGGACTATCCGGCGGGATTCGCCATGAACCTGACCGACGGCATCCTGCGCTTGCGTTACCGAAACGATTGGTCGAAACCGGAGTTGTTAAGCCCCGAGACACAGGTCAGCGTCACCATACCGGCGGCACCCACCGCAAATCTGTTTCGTGCAGGTCACCGCATCCGGCTTGACATATCGGGCTCGAATTTTCCCAAATTCGATGTAAACCCCCAGACCGGGGAACCCGAAGCGAAGGCGCGCGGCAAGCGGATCGCGACGACCAGACTGTTTTTGGGCAACGGCAACGGGCGACTGTCGCTGCATGTCGTCGAAAAATGAAGATCGTGGCGCTTGGTCAGGCGCTGATCCATGCGCCGGTTGAATGGCCGCAGGAACTGCTTCGGATGACGCAGGACGCGGACGCCGTATTCTGCAACTTCGAAGGCTGCCTGCCGCCCGACGACAGTTGGCCCATGAAGTCCAAGACCATACACGCAGCGCATCCCCAGGCGCTGGCGATGCTGCGCGGTCTGGGTGTCACGCATCTGTCTATTGCGAATAACCACGTCTGGGACTTTGGTCACGCGGGCGTCATCGAAACCCGGCGACTGGCCGAGGCGGCCGGTTTTTCCGTGGCGGGGGCAGGAGCGAGTCTGGACGAGGCGATCAGGCCGGCGGTCCGGAACGGCGTGGCGCTGATTGCGGTTGATGCGGGGCCCACGCCTGATTGGGCGGTTGCGGATGCGTCTCCCGGCGTTGCGCCTTTGCGGTTGCACCACCGTCTGGGCCTGCCGGCGGCCGACGTTCGCCGCCTTCGGGCAATAGCGGAGGCGACGGGTGAGAGCGAACTGCGCCGAAACCGCGCCAAGGTGGGTTATGACAAGGGGCAGGGCGCACCTGATTTCTACGGATTGCGCCTGTCCGAAGCCGCGGCTCCGGCGGATATGTTCGAACCGGACGCAGCTGATCTTTCCAGACTTGCAGACGTTATCTCGTCACTGCGGCCGGAGACGGAAATCGTCATGGTTTCAGTGCATTATCACAGGTGGCACCCAAGCTGGTCAGAGCCGCCGGTCTGGTTGCGCGGTGTCTCGGAAGCCCTTGCCGGAGCCGGTGCCGATGCGGTTCTGTGTACGGGGCCGCCATTCGCCTACGCGGTCGAGCGCGTCGGGGGAGCCATCGTCGCGCCTGGCCTCGGCAACCTGGTATTCCACACAAGGCGCGGCCCGGTTTATGACGCACTTGGTTTGCCGGTCTGGGACGGAATGGCTTTGGTCTGTCAGGACGGCGAATGGCGCCGCGAGGACGTTAAGGTCCTGAAACCGGACCAGTAGCCGCACCTGCTGCGAAAGGCGCGGCCCTATGTGCCGGTTTACGGCAACGGTCCATCTTTCGCCGGTTTCAGTCCGGATGGAGTCCGATCAAACTGTTTGACGGCCAGAGACTGTTCCGGAGTCCTGGTTCGATCCGTGGCGGCGGGCTGCGTCACATTCAGGGATTCGGAGCCCTTGTGTACCTCGGAACCATTGTCGAGCTGACCGATACCGCGCGCCCGTTCGGAAATCCGCAGCACCCCTATGCGCAACAGCTGATTTCCGCCGTGCCGCTGCCGGAACCGGAGAACGAGAAAAACCGGCGGCGCATCAGGCTGAAAGGAGGGCTTTCCTCCACGCTCGATCCCCGTGCAAGAATGCGGTTTCTGCCTACCAAGCTCGGCGTGGCGGGCCCGGGTTACGTCCCGAAACTGCAAGAGCGCTTCACGGGGCACTTCGTTGCGGAGCATGACGCGATCGAGGATTTGCTGGCCTGAGGCTGACAAGGGACGTATCCTGTTGCGTTGCCTGCCGATTTCCGGCTAGCGATAGGGAACACCTGACAAAACCAGAGGAGCCTTCGCATGATGCCGGTGCAGATCTATTATTACTCCGATATCCTGTGCATATGGGCCTATGTGGCCCACCGCAGGATCGAACAACTGGTGCACAGGTTTGGCGACGAAGTCATGATCGACAGCCATTTCTGCTCGGTCTTCTCGGACGCCCGGGGGAAGATCGAGGAGAATTGGAAGGAAAAGGGCGGCTACGCCGGCTATAACGCGCATGTGAGGGAAATTGCCAAGCAGTTTCCCCATATTCAGGTGAACGATTCAATCTGGCTGGAGAACCAGCCCCGCACTTCGGCCAGTGCGCACCTGTTCGTGAAAGCTGTCGAGATCATAGAGCGCGAAGAGGTTGAAAAGGGTGGCCGGCAGCTTCCTTTTCTCGAGCGGCTTTCCACCCGGCTCGACTGGGAATTGCGCCGGGCCTTTTTCGAGTCCGCGCAGGATATATCGAACTGGAGCGTCCATAGGGAAATTGCCGGACGTCTTGGCATTGACTACGATCTGGTGGACGCGAAGATCAGGTCTTCGGAGGCCATCGCGCAACTGGCCATCGATTATACGGACAGCCAGAAGCACGACATAAAAGGCAGTCCGACCTTGATCATGAACCACGGGCGGCAAAAGCTGTTCGGGAATGTGGGATACAGGCTTATCGAGGCGAATGTGCAGGAGATATTGCGCACGCCGGCTTCTTTCGAAGCGAGTTGGTGCTGACCAGCGTCATCCGGAACCCTGTTTCCCTGTTCTCCGCGCGGCGTCCATGCAAATTCGCGGCCCCCGCTGAGGCTGGGGCGCGAGTTTTCCGTCAGGCGCAGGTTCCTCGAAAGGCCAGCGCTCTATCTGGATGTCGGCCAGCGTGTAACCTTCCAGAACCTGCATAAAGGCGCTTACGGCCTCGTTCATTGCTTTCGGGATCTTGCAGAAGCGGGTGATCGCGCAGGTATTCTGCGGAAGAAAGCATTCGACCAATCCGAAATCGGGCTCGGTCAGACAAAGAACATGCCCCAGATTGATCTGTTCCGGCGGCTTGGCCAGGGTGAACCCGCCTGTCCGGCCGCGTTCGGCGTGAAGGATGCCATTGGCGGCCAGAAGCCGGACCACCGTTTTGAGGTGGGCGGCCGATATGCCGAACTGTCTGGCGCTTTCCTTGATCGTCACGTTGTCACCGGGCCGGCTTGCGGCAAGAAGCAGTATGCGCAAGGCATAGTCGCTGAATTTTGTCAGTCGCATTTTACAGTCACTGCCTTTTCTGGCGGTTGATGGGCATTACGGGCAAGGCATCAAGAGCTAGGGCGCGGACCGTGAAACAGCCCGCCCGTCACCTCGGCCGTATTTACCAAATAAAAGGGATATTTTGTTTGATCTATATCAAGGATCGGGTGCCGAGAATCTGTCATTTGTTGCCCGAAATTGAAGGAGCTTCCTGTTGTGACCATCACAGTTCGTGCTGAAAGCGGCCGTCGCCGAGGCTGGTTTGTAAATTTGGCTGTGTTCGCGGTGATGCTTTTTGCGGCAACGGTGGCCCGGGCGCAGACGCCATATTTGCAAAGGTTTCTCGGTGAAGTTCCGGCCGACCAATTGGTCGAAGGGGCGGGTGCCTACGGCCCGATCAATGCCGACAGCCCGGTTGCACCTGTTCTGCGCGGCGGTGAAACAGTAGGTTACGCTTTCATTACGTCCGATTTCGTATCGACGACGGGATATTCGGGCAAGCCGATCCATGTGATGGTGGCCATCGATCAGGACGCAAGGATATTGTCCGCGAAGCTCGTCGATCACTCCGAACCGATCGTTCTGGTCGGCATTCCCAACAGCAAGATGGTGGCGGTGACCGAGAGTTTCTCGGGCCTCGACATCGCGGCGGAGGCCATGGCGCCGAAAACGTCGCATCAGGTCGAAATCGTTTCCGGCGCGACGGTAACGGTGATGATCATCGAGGATTCGATTCTGCGCGCCTCTATCAAGGTGGCGCGGGCGCTCGGGCTCGGCGGGCTGGCCGGTGAGTCGGACCATGTCGGGCCGGAATACACGCTGAACATGGAAGCCGGCGCGGCCGCCGACTGGCAAACGCTGATCGGGGACGGCACTGTGCGGCAATTGTCCCTCGACGTCGGCCAGATCAACGAAGCCTTTGCCGCAACGGGCGAAGAAGAGGCGATCGCGCGTCCGGAAAAGGGCGAGCCGTCCGACCGTTTCATCGATTTGTACACAAGCCTGATCTCTGTGCCCGCAATCGGCAAAAGCTTGCTGGGGCCGAAGGAATACGCCAATCAGGCAAATTTTCTGGAAGAGGGCGACCAATCCATTCTCGTCATGGGGCGGGGGCGCTATTCGTTCAAGGGCTCGGGCTATGTCCGGGGCGGCATATTCGAGCGGATACAACTGGTTCAAGGCGATATTTCCGTCAGGTTCCGCGACAAGGATCACAGGCGCCTGGGCGACACGGCGGCCGTCGGCGCGCCGGAATTTTCCGAAGTCGATATTTTCCGCATCCCGGCCGCATCCGGTTTCGACCCGACGCAACCCTGGCGGCTGGAGTTGCTGGTGCAGCGCGCGGTCGGACCGGTCAAGAAATCGTTCATCACCTTCGATCTGGGCTATTTGCTGCCCAAGAAGTTTCTGACCCCCGTCGCCAAGCCGGCTTCGGCCGCTCTGGATCAGGAGGGCGAGGCGGCGGCGCGAGCAGGGCTGTGGAAAAGGGTCTGGGAAAGCAAGAAGATCGAGATCGGGATTCTTATCGGAATGCTCGGCGTTCTGACGCTGGCCTTCTTCTTCCAATTCCAGGCGACCAGGAACGTCCGGGCTTTCTATTGGTTCCGCATGGGGTTCCTGACCGTGACCCTCGTATTTCTGGGCTGGATGGAGAATGCCCAGTTGTCCGTCGTGAACCTGATGGCGCTGGCTGCTTCCTTGAGAAGCGGTTTTACATGGGATGCCTTCCTTATGGACCCGTTGATCTTCATCCTCTGGTTCTCGGTTGCCGCGGCGCTGTTGTTCTGGGGGCGCGGCGCCTATTGCGGTTGGCTCTGCCCGTTCGGAGCCCTGCAGGAGTTGTCCAACCAGATCGCGCGAAAGCTGCGCGTTCCCCAGTGGACCCTGCCGTGGGGGCTGCATGAACGCCTCTGGCCGATCAAGTACATCCTGTTTCTGGGTCTTTTCGGGATTTCTCTGGCATCCATCCCGCTGGCCGAAACCTATGCCGAGGTAGAGCCCTTCAAAACGGCGATCATCCTGAAATTCGTCCGCGACTGGCCATTTGTGGTCTTCGCCGTCGCGCTTCTGATTGCCGGTCTGTTCATCGAGCGGTTCTATTGCCGGTACCTGTGCCCGCTGGGTGCTGCCCTGGCGATCCCGGCGCGGTTGCGCATGTTCGACTGGCTCCGGCGCTACAGCGAATGCGGTTCGCCCTGCCAGACCTGCGCGATCGAATGCCCGGTTCAGGCGATCCACCCGACAGGGGAAATCAACCCGAACGAATGCGTCAACTGCCTGCACTGTCAGGTGCTCTATCAGAGCGAGGCGAAATGCCCGGTTGTCATCAAGAAACTCAAGCGGCGGGCACGTGATCGTGCGGCCTTGGACGCGGGTCAAGTCGCGCTCCAGAGTGCAATATCCGGAAATAGGGAAAAAAAGGAGAATCCCAATGTCTGACAACGAACCTAAGATGAAGCTGACACGCCGCGGCGCGTTCGGTGTAACGGCTGCGGGTGCTCTTGCAACCGCAACGGCGGGATCCTGGCTGGCAAGTGCCCAGCAGGCCCGTGCACAGGCGGCCGCCTATGAAACCAAGCCGGGCGAACTGGACGAATATTACGGTTTCTGGTCTTCAGGCCAGTCCGGCGAACTGCGCATCCTCGGCTTTCCCTCGATGCGCGAGCTGATGCGTGTGCCGGTATTCAACCGCTGCTCGGCAACCGGCTGGGGCCAGACCAACGAGTCGCTCAAGATCCTGACCGAAGGGCTGCTGCCCGAAACCAAGGAGTTCCTCGCCAAGCAGGGCAAGGTCACCTATGACAACGGCGACCTTCACCACCCGCACATGTCGTTTACAGAAGGCACCTACGATGGACGCTACCTGTTCATGCAGGACAAGGCCAACACCCGCGTGGCGCGGGTCCGCTGCGACGTGATGAAATGCGACAAGATCATCGAGATTCCGAATGCGCATGATATCCACGGCATGCGGCCGCAGAAATATCCACGGACCGGCTATATTTTTGCCAACTCGGAACACGAGGCGCCGCTGGTCAATGACGGCAAGATTCTGGACGAGCCTGACAAGTACGTGAACATCTTTACCGCCATCGACGGCGACAAGATGGAAGTCGCCTGGCAGGTGATCGTGTCCGGCAACCTCGACAACGTCGACTGTGACTATCAGGGCAAATTCGCCTTCGCGTCCTCTTACAACTCCGAGATGGGTATGAACCTGGCCGAGATGACGGCGAACGAGATGGACCATGTTGTGGTCTTCAACATCGCCGAGATCGAGAAAGGCGTGGCGAATGGCGATTATCAGGAGTTGAACGGCGTCAAGGTTCTGGATGGCCGCAAGGGTCAGAACAAGAACTATACCCGCTACGTGCCGATCCCCAACAGCCCGCACGGCGTCAACTCGGCCCCCGACAAGAGACATATCATGATCAACGGCAAACTGTCCCCGACAGTTTCGGTCATCGATGTGGAGCTGGTTCCGGCCCTGTTCGACTCCAACGCCGATCCGCGGTCCTGCATCGTGGCGGAGCCCGAGCTGGGCCTTGGCCCGCTTCACACCGCCTTCGACGGCAAGGGCAACGCGTTCACGACCTTGTTCCTCGACAGCCAGATCGTCAAATGGAATATCGACAAGGCGATCCGGGCCTACAAGGGCGAAGATGTCGATCCGATCGTCTCGAAAGTGGATGTCCACTATCAGCCCGGCCACAACTCCACCTCGATGGGCGAGACTGCCGAGGCGGACGGCAAATGGCTGATCACCATGAACAAGTTTTCGAAGGACCGCTTCCTCAATGTGGGACCGCTCAAACCCGAAAACGAACAGGTGATCGACATTTCCTCGGACGAGATGGTCGTCGTGCATGACGGTCCGACCTTTGCGGAGCCGCATGACAGCATCATCGTACGCGCCGACATCGTAAATCCCGTGCATGTCTGGTCGCGGGAAGACCCGATGTTCGAAGACGCCCGCAAACAGGCAGAAGCGGACGGTGTGGTTCTGGAGGACGGTTCCGACACGGTCATCCGCGACGGCAACAAGGTGCGCGTCTACATGTGGTCGGTGGCGCCGGCATTCAGCCTCGAAAAGTTCACCGTAAAAGAGGGTGACGAGGTTACTGTCTATGTAACGAACCTTGACGACGTGGACGATGTGACCCACGGTTTCTGTATGTCCAACCACGGCGTAGCGATGGAGGTCGCGCCACAGGCTACCGCTTCGGTTACATTCATAGCCGGACGTCCGGGCGTTCACTGGTTCTATTGCCAGTGGTTCTGCCACGCGCTGCACATGGAAATGCGCGGCCGGATGCTGGTCGAACCGAAAGAAGCCTGATCCATGCGCCATCGCCCCGGAATTCTCGGTCTTGCCTGTCTGCTGTTCTGGTCCCTCGCGGCCACGGCGGCGGAACGGCAGGTGCCTGTGGACCCCGGGGCCCTGGCACGGATCATCGCATCGTCCGAACCGGGCGATGTCCTGATACTGGAACCGGGCCGGCATATCGGCCCGGTGACGCTCGACCGCGCGCTGACGCTGGACGGTCGCGGGAATGCGGTTATCGATGCAGGCGGCGCGGGCAGCGTCGTCACCGTCACCGCCAACGATGTCGTGCTGCGCGGGCTGGAACTCGTCGGGTCGGGCTCGTCCCATCAAGAGATAGATGCCGGGGTAAAGCTGACGGAAGGCGCTGCGCGGACACAGGTCATCGATAACCTGCTGCGCGGCAACCTTTATGGAGTGGACATTCACGGAGCCAGCGACAGCGTCGTGCGGGGCAACACGATTGTCGGGCGGCAGGACCACCGGATGAACGAGCGCGGCAACGGCGTCTATGTCTGGAACGCGCCCGGCGCGCGGGTCGAAGACAATGACATCCGTTATGGCCGGGACGGCATTTTCTCCAATTCTTCGCGCAATAACGTGTTCAGCGGCAACCTGTTCCGCGACCTTCGCTTCGCGGTGCATTACATGTATACCAACAACAGCCGGATCACCGACAATGTGTCGATCGGAAACCACCTGGGCTATGCTCTGATGTTTTCCGACGGGATCAAGGTTCAGGGCAACATGTCGCTGGGCGACCGGGATCACGGGCTGATGCTGAACTATGCCAATAGTTCGGATGTCAGCGGAAATCTGGTGCGGGGCGGGGCCGAGAAGTGTACATTTATCTACAATGCGCATCGTAACCTGATCTATGGCAACCGGTTCGAGGGCTGCGAAATGGGCATTCATTTTACCGCCGGATCAGAGCGGAACGCCGTGACGGGCAATGCCTTTATCGGCAACCGGACCCAGGTCAAATACGTAGGAACCCGTGACGTGGAGTGGAGCTTTGAAGGACGTGGAAATTTCTGGTCGGACCATCCGGTTTTTGATCTGGACGGAGACGGCATCGCTGACAGCCGCTACCGTCCGAATGACCTGATGGATCACATCCTCTGGTCGCAACCGGCCGCAAGGCTGCTGCTGGGATCGCCGGCGGTACAGCTAATTCGCTGGAGCCAGTCCAGCTTTCCCGCCACCCTTCCGGGAGGCGTCAGGGACAGTCATCCTCTGATGCGTCCCGTCGATATAACTGTCCCCGCGAACATCGCGGCAATGGAGGCTTCTTCGGCACCGGAGTGGCGAAGGGGTGGAACCTGAGATGCACAATCTGACCCTCACTAACGTAACCAAGACTTTTGCCGGTCTGACTGCGCTCGATACGGTCGATCTGGCCGTCGAACCGGGCCAGCGTGTCGCCTTGCTGGGCCACAACGGTGCCGGAAAATCGACACTGATGAAAATCATTCTGGGCCTGATATCTGCGGATTCCGGCACGGTTGACGTCCTGGGGGCCGAACCGGGCAGTGCGTCCGCGCGTGCGCGGGTTGCCTACCTGCCGGAAAATGCGGCGTTTCATCCGTCACTGACCGGTCTGGAGCAACTGCGGCTGTTCCTGCGCCTGCGCGGCGAGCCTTCGGATCAGGCGGAGCCGTTGCTGGAGCGTGTCGGTCTGGGCGATGCCGCGCGCCGCCGGATCGGCACCTATTCCAAGGGCATGCGGCAACGCGTAGGTCTGGCTCAGGCGCTGATCGGGCATCCGAAGCTGCTGGTGCTGGATGAACCGACCAGCGGGCTCGATCCGGTTTCTCGGCGGGATTTCTACGCCACGCTCGACCGGCTGGCCGGAGAGGGCGCTGCGATCCTGCTGTCGAGCCATGCCCTGACCGAGGTCGAGGCGCGCACCGACAAGATCGTGATACTGTCCAAGGGCAGGGTCGTCGCGGATGACACCCTGGCGGGGCTGCGTCGCGCATCCGCCCTGCCGACCCATATCCAGATCGCGGCCCGTCCGGGCGCGGCGGACGAGGTGGCGAGGCGGCTGGAGGCCGGGCGGCACAACGGGGTCATGGTCGACCTGATCTGCACGCCGGAAACCAAGCTGTCTCGGCTGGGCGAGGTTGCGGCCCTCGGCGCGCTGATCGACGATTTCGACGTGATCCCGCCCAGCCTTGATGACGTCTACAACTATTTCAGCCGGAGGGACGGGCAATGACCGGTATACTTGGACTGGCCTCGTCGGAATTCCGCATAGCCCTGCGCAACCGCTGGGTGGCTATCATAATCGCGACGATGGTTTTGTTTTCGCTGGTGCTGTCCGCCGTCGGAAGCGCGCCTACGGGTGCGCTCGGCAGCGACAGGTTGTCTGTGACGGTCGCCAGCCTGACCGGGCTTGC
>JBFIHV010000030.1:0-13804 GCA_041601595.1 Amylibacter sp.
GAAGCCTCCCTTATTTCGCGCGACGGCGGTAAATTGTGTCGATCCAGACCGCGAGTACCAGAACGCTGCCGACAACCATTTGCTGGATTGCGGCGTCAAAGCCGATCAGCACCATGTCGGTCTGCAGTGACTGCATGACCAGCGCGCCCAGGATGGCGCCGTAGATCGTACCGATCCCGCCCGCGAAGGATGTGCCGCCGATAACGGCTGCGGCGATGACGTAGAGTTCGTCCAGCGTGCCGAGGTTGTTGGTCGCGGAGTTCAGGCGCGCACTGGCGATGACCGCGGACAGTCCTGCGAGGGTGCCCATGATGGCGAAGATCTTGACCGTCACCCAGCGCGTGTTGATACCGGCAAGTTCTGCCGCCTCGGGGTTGCCGCCGATGGCGAAGACATAGCGCCCGAAGCGGGTGCGCGTGGTCAGGAATGTCATCGCCACGCCGACGGCGATCAGTATCAGAACCGGAATGGCGAAGCCATGCGAGATGAATATCTCGTTGACCGGCGTCTGGATGTTGTTCGCGGCCACGTATTGACGAACGATACCTTTCGGCCAGGGGTAGGAATTGACCAGCAGGACAATTCCGAGAATGATCG
The DNA here is from genome assembly GCA_041601595.1 of Amylibacter sp. Lineage (GTDB taxonomy): Bacteria > Pseudomonadota > Alphaproteobacteria > Rhodobacterales > Rhodobacteraceae > Amylibacter. The sequence continues at coordinate 598 of JBFIHV010000030.1, forward strand.
CGGAACCGACACCGCCGAGAAACACCTCTGCCCACATCGGGCGCAGCGGAAACTTGAACCGGCGGCGTTGCGTCCGGCCGTTGAACAGAAGCCAGACCAGTGCGGCACATGCTATGGCGCCTACGATCCAGCTGCCGGCAGCTCCGATCGACCCGTAGGGTCCGCCGCCCAGCTTGGCGAAAGTGGCGTCGACCGGGGAGATCGTTTCTCCGCGAGCCAGCAGGAAAGCCGCGCCGCGCCAGACAAGCAAGCCGCCCAGTGTGACGATGAAGGCCGGAATACCCAGATAGGCGACCAGAAAGCCGTGGAAAGCGCCGATCAGGCAGCCGATCAGCAACCCGCAAATTACGGCAATGGGCCAGATCAGCGGATGGCCGAGCCCCAGAAACTCGGGCAAAATCCAGACCTGTATGATCGCCATCGACATCGCGCAGAAGCCAAGGATCGATCCGACCGACAGGTCTATGTGACGTGTCACGATGATGAGGACCATTCCCGTGGCCATGACGCCGATGGAGGCGGTCTGCACCGACAGGTTCCAGAGGTTCCGGGGCGTCAGAAAGGCACCGAAGCCATTGACGATCTGGCCGTAAAGATGAAAGCCCACCCAAATGACGATCAGGGCAGCGATCATGCCGAGAAGCCGGGCATCAATCTCGGTCGCGCGCAGGAAGCGGGTGAACGCTCCTTCGTTGTCAACCTTGGCCGCGCCGGTGGTTTGTGTTGTGTCACTCATTTGTCTCTCCCGATTTACGAGTGGCTCATACCGGCCATATCGTGACCGGCCGCAATCCTAAAAACCGCGCGAAGGCTGGAGCCCCCGCGCGGACAAGGGTTTCAAGGCAAGCCGATCAACAGCCGTCGACACCCGCCATTGCGCCTTCACAGACTTTTTCCTTGGCGATATGGCCTGCGTCGATCACGACAGAAATATTGTCTTTGTTGATCGGGGTGGGAGCGAGGAAGATCGCGTCCATTTCGACGCCTTTGGCGCCACCGGACCATTTGACGGCGCCCGGAATTTCGGACCCCATCTTGCCGTCTGCCAGCATCGCTGCGATGGAACCTGCAGCCTTGCCCAGTTCACGGGAGTCTTTCCAGACGGACGTGTTCTGGGTGCCGCGGGCGACACGGTTCAGGGCGGCGTGGTCGCCATCCTGGCCGGAGACCGGAATGTTGAGGCCCTGTGCCTGCAGAGCGGCGATCGCACCGCCTGCCATGCCGTCATTCTCGGACAGAACCGCATCGACATCGTTGTTCGCGGCCGTCAGGATCTGTTCCATGTTTTTCTGGGCGTTGTCAGGCTTCCAGCCATCGGTGAACGCTTCGCCGACGATCTTGATCTTGCCGGAGGCAACGTCTTCACCAATCACGTCCATCATGCCTTCAAGCAGGAACAGCGCATTCGGGTCGCCCTTGTCGCCCTTGATGATGGCATAGTTGCCTTCGGGAACGGCAGCCTTGATGGACCGTGCGATCACGCGGCCGACTTCCTTGTTGTCGAAAGTCAGGTAGAATGCGCGGCTGTCTTCGATCAGGCGGTCATAACCAAGCACCGGAATGCCTTCGGCGGTGGCCTTGTCCACGGCGGCACCGACGGCGCCCGAGTCAACCGACAGGATGATCAGCGAGTCCGCGCCCTGCGCGATCAGGCTTTCGACGTCTGACAGCTGCTTGGCCGCGGAGTTTTGCGCATCGGCGGAAATGTATGTGTCGCCGTTGGCCTCGATCGCGGCCTTCATCGCGGCCTCGTCGGTCTTCCAGCGCTCTTCCTGAAAGTTGGACCAGGACACGCCAATAATCTTGCCCTCGGCAAACGCGGCAGACGCGAGCGCGCTGACGGCAACGGTTGCAGCAACTGCTGCAGTAATAAACTTGTTCATCGGTTTTCCTCCACCGTTTTGAATTTCGGCCCGTCGCGCAGTTTGCTCCCCGGGGCCGCTATTTTGCCGTCGAGTCTGAAATAAATATTTTTCTCGACAGTCGAGAAAATAAATGACAAAGTTTCATTTCAGAGTCAACGCTTTTCTCGAAGGTCCGGTATCTAATGGTTTTGAAGCGGCGGGAAACTCTGTAGAAACAGGTTCGATGAGTATGATGCAAACAGCGGGAACAGAGTATTTGCGGCGCCGGAACAGGGCGCGCATCCTTGCGGTGTTGCGCAATACCGGGCCGGTTTCGCATACGGAGCTTCTGGAGAAAAGCGGCCTGAGTTCCGCTTCGGTTTCCAAGATCACCGGAGAGCTGGAAGCCGAGGGCGTGATCGAGAAATTGGAGGATCCCACCAGCCAGGGCCGCGGGCGCCCCCGCGTTCTGTTTCGTCAGCGGGCAGGGGCGGCCTATGTGATCGATGTGAGGATCGTTCTGGACAAGATCGTCTTTTCCCTCGTCGATTATGCCGGAACGCTCAAGGACCGGATAGAGACCCGGCGCATTTTCGAGACGCCTGATATCGCGCAGTTCACCAAGGATATGAAGGCGGGTCTGGACCGCGTGCTGGAGAGGTCCGGTCTGACCGGACCGGACATCAAAACCGTTTCCATTACCAGCAAGGGGGTCGTCGACAAGCATCATCCCGTTCTGCTCTGGTCTCCGGTTTTCGGACACAACAGGATCGACTTCCAGCCGATGCTCGGCCCCGAGTGGGATGCTTCGATCCAGGTCACGAATGAAACCCAGTTCTCGGCGAAGTCCGCGTTCGAGTTCCTGCGCAGAACGGCGCGGGGCAAGGCGGACAGGCGGCAGGCGACCTTGTCTTTGGGGCATGGAGTCGGTCTGGGGATCGCGGAACTGGACGACAGCGGCACGGTGCAGGCGTTTGCCCCCGGGTTTGGCCACATGGTTCACGAGCCGGAAGGTCCGGTGTGCCGCTGCGGATCACGCGGCTGTATCGAGGCCTATGCCGGTTTCTACGGCATCCTGCGCACCGCATTCGAGGTTCCCGCCGACACCATCCCGTCGAAATTCGTTCCGTTCAAGGAAATCGAACATATCGCGACTCTGGCCCGGCGCGGCGACAGGCGGGCGCAACATGCCTTCAACAAGGCAGGCGAGGCGCTGGGTGTCGGCATCTCGCGGCTGATCACCATGTACGAACCGATGCCCGTCCTGATCACGGGCCAGGGAATGAGCGTGTTCGATCTGCTGGAGCCGGAATTCCGATTTCACATCAATGCCGGCCTGAGCGCACGCATAGGCACGCCGCCGGAAATCAAGCTGATCGAGGATGAGGTCAACCTGATCCATGAGGGCAACAAGAACACGTCGCTGCATCGTCTGGATGTGATGTTTGCCGACAGTACGAACTAGAAGGGGAGGATCATGCGGATAGCATTTATTGCGACAGGGCTGGCGCTGGCCTGCGCCGTTCCCGCAACCGCGCAGGACATGCCGTGGAGGGAGGCGACGCAAGCGCTCGGCAGGATCGCCGAGCAACCGAAGGGCGTGCTCAGCAAAGAGGCCTTGCTGGCGCTCACCGAGGTCGGCGGCGACCTGTTCGACGCCAGATTCACCGCGCCGGAAGGTGCCGGCAGGCCCGGCGCAACGCAGGCAATTATCCCCACCAAGGCCGGCCGCAGAACCGTGCCCGCATTCGTGCGCACGTCGGGACCCGACTCGAGCGCCTGCGCTTCCTGCCACAATGATCCCGTCAGCGGCGGAGCCGGCGATTTCGTGACCAATGTTTTCGTGAGCGAAGGCTTTTCCCAATTCGACTTCGATTCCACCGACCCGCAGTTTTCCAACGAACGCGGGACCAACCATCTGTTCGGCGCCGGACTGATCGAACTGCTGGCGCGCGAGATGACGCAGGACCTGCAGGGCCTGAGGGCCTCTGCTGTGCGTTCGGCGCGGCAGACGCGACAGGACACGCGCGTCGCGCTCGACACCAAGGGCGTGAATTTCGGCTGGATCACGGCGACGCCGGACGGGTTCGTCCTGTTGGAAGAGCTGGACGGGATCGATACCGATCTGGTGATCCGGCCTTTCAGCCAGAAAGGCGTAATGACATCGCTGCGCCAGTTCACTGTCAACGCGATGAACCATCACCACGGCATGCAGGCGCAGGAACGTTTCGGCAGCCGCTGGACCGACGAGCCGGACTTCGACGAGGATGGCCATGCGGACGAGATGTCTGAAGGCGACATCGCCGCGCTGGTTGCCTGGCAGGCGACGCTGACCGCGCCCGTCCGCGACACGCGCGACAATCCGGACTGGCAAAGGGCGGCAGAGGCCGGAGAGAAGCTGTTCGGGGACATCGGGTGCAGCGGATGCCACATGCAGGCGCTGCCGCTGCGCTCGCTGGCCTTCGCCGATCCCGGGCCGTTCGATTCCGCCGGGACATTGAATGACAGGCAAGTGGCCGAAGCGGCGGTCTATGATCTGGCTCTGCTCGACTGGGCCAAAGACCTTCCGCGCAACGACAAGGGCGAGGTCATGGTGCCGCTGTTCGGCGATCTGAAACGGCATAACATGACGGATGCGGAGGTGGATGCCTTCGGCAACGAATTGCTGTCGCAGCGTTTCGTCGACCGCACCATCTTTGCCACGACAGAGCTGTGGGGGGTCGGATCGACCGCGCCTTACGGTCACCGCAACGACATGACGACGCTGGACGAGGCGATCCGCGCGCATGGCGGCGCCGGCCGCCCGTCGCGCGACGCCTATGTCGCGGCCACAGCCGACGAGCAGTCGCAGCTTATCGCATTCCTCAAATCCCTGGTGCTCGAACAATGACGTATCTATTGCCCTCCAAATTCCTGAACACATGCGCGCTGTTGCTGGTTTGTGCCGCGCCTGCCTTTGCGGTCGGTCCTTTCGCCGCCGACGTTCCCGATATGCTGGAGCAGGCAGAAGCCGCGGGTCTGGAGCAGGTCTATGACGGGCCGTGGGAATATTTCGTCGGCGGCGGCGCCGCCAGTTTCGACTGCAACGGCGACCGGATGCCCGACCTGCTGATCGCTGGGGGCGAGAACGCGGCGAAGCTGTTTGTGAACAAGAGCACGGCGGGAGGTCCGCTGGTCTTTGCGCTAGCCGATCTCGACCTGTCGGACAGGGACAAGACCAAGGTTCTGGGGGCCTATCCCGTAAACATAGACAATGACGCTTATATGGATGTTGTGTTGCTTCGGCTCGGCGCAAATATCATCCTGAAGGGTCAGGGCGCGTGCCGTTTCGAGAAAGCGAACGAGCTTTTTGCATTCGACGGGGGCAAGGAATGGACGACAGGTTTTTCGGCGATCTGGGAGCCGGAGCAAACCTTTCCGACGCTGGCCTTCGGCAATTATGTCGACCGGTCCATGCCGGGTTCGCCGTGGGGAACGTGCCACGACAACGTGCTGGCGCGTCCGCTTTCGCCGGATGGCGAAACGCCGGATTACTCGCAGGCCCGTGCCCTGTCGCCCGGCTATTGCAGCCTGTCGCTGTTGTTCACCGACTGGAACAATTCCGGCGAACCGGCGCTGCGCATCACGAACGACCGGCAGTATTATCGCGGCGGGCAAGAGCAGCTATGGCAGGTCAGTCCGGGCAAGGCGCCGCGTGAATACACGACGCGTGACGGATGGCGGCAGGTCACGATCTGGGGCATGGGCATCGCAGAGGCGGACCTGAACGGCGACGGCATGCCGGAATACGCCCTGACCTCCATGGGCGACACGAAACTTCAGTCTCTGGATTCGGAAGCGGAAGAAGGCCAGCCTGTCTATCGCGATATTGCCTTTGAACTCGGGGCGACGGCGCACCGTCCTTACATCGGCGACGACATCAAGCCGTCCACCGGTTGGCACAGCCAGTTCGCCGACGTCAACAACGACGCCGTGATCGACCTTTTCATCGCGAAGGGCAATGTCGAGGCGATGACCGACTTCGCCAAGAACGATCCCGACAACCTATTGCTTGGACGGCGCGACGGCACTTTTTCAGAGCAGGGCGACTCCGCCGGTATCGCGCTGCCGACCAAGGGTCGCGGCGCTGTCGTGGAGGATTTCAACGCCGACGGCATGCTGGACCTGCTGGTCGTCAACCGGGGCCAGAACGTCAGCCTGTTCCGCAACCTCGGCGCCAAGACCGGTTGGGGTCATCGTCCGACCGGAAACTGGATCAAGATCGAGTTGCAGGGCGAGGGCGCGAACCCGTCTGCCATCGGCGCCAAGATACAGGTCAAGACCGGCAACCTGACCCAGACCAGAACGGTCGAGATAGGCGGTGGCCATACTTCCGGCCAGACCGGTTTCGTGCATGTCGGGCTTGGCGTGGCGGAACGCGCCGCGATCCGCATCAAATGGCCGAACGGCGACTGGAGCCAGGGCATCCGCGCCTTTGCCAACAATCATGTGGTGATCCGGCAGGGTGCGACGACACCGATCTACTGGTTTCCGCCAGAAGAGTAGCGGCAGGGAGGAAGACCGCTAAATCGTATCGCCGGTCTCTATGTCGGGCGAAAAGGTAACGGTGCGTTTACTTTCGTCGTCGCTCGCGTCCGGGTGCTCCAGGATCAGGTCCGCGGCCTTTTCGCCGATGGCATAGCGGTGGGCGTCGGTCGTGGCCAGATTTCGCGGCAGTCCGTTCAGGATTTCCAGATTGTTGAATCCCGCCAGCGCCAGATCGTCCGGCACTGAAATGCCTTCTGCCAGACAGTGCATCAATCCGCCGACCGACATGACGTCGGACGAATAGTAGATGCAATCGACCGCCGGATGTTCCTTCAGCAGCCGCGCCGTCAGGTTGCGACCGTTTTCAATGGACGACCCGCCGGTGTAGAGCTGTTGCGCGCAGAGCGCGAGGCCAGCCTCCGACAGGCCCGCCTTGAATCCGTCGAGCCGTTTCTGCGCGCGGAAGTCCTTGGGCATCTTCGTTCCGATAAAGGCGATCTTGCGATAGCCGCACGCGACCAGTTTCCGCGCCATTTCGCGACCCGCCCGACCATGGGAAATGCCGACGCAATACTGGATCGGTTGTCCGTCGACATCCATGATTTCGACGATCGGAATATTGGAGTTCCGGAGTATCTTGCGCGCGCTTTCCGCATGTTCCAGACCGGCGATGATAAGTCCGCGCGGCCGCCATGACAGCATCTGGCGGATAACGGCCTCTTCCTTTTGCAGATCGTAATCCGTCACGCCGGTGACCGGTTGCAGGCCGGAGCCTTCCAGCCTGGCGGATATCCCGTTCAGGACCTCGGGAAACACGAAACTGCTGAGCGAGGGGACAACGACGCCGACCAGATCGGAGGTGCGCGAAGCGAGGTTTCCGGCCAGTCTGTTCGGAACATATCCGAGCTTCAGGGCTGCCTGCTCGACCTTCTTCCGTGTCGCGGAAGAGACGTCGCCGACGGCGCGCAAGGCGCGCGATGCTGTCATTTCGCTGACCTGGGCGAGCTTCGCTACATCCCGGAGTTTCGGTGTGTTACTCACGTCCGATACCTTTTCCGCAAGTTATGTCCTTTTCTTTTCAACCGCCGGATTTTGTCTTTCCCGGCCTCTAAACACCTTGCCTTTTGCGCACTTTTGCGTATGTTGGCGCCAAGTTGTTAGCGCTAACGGTTAGCGTTAACATAGGCAAGGGGTTCGAACATGACAATTAAAATCGGAATTAACGGATTCGGGCGTATCGGTCGTTGTGTTTTGCGCGCAGCTTTCGAAATGGGCGCGGACGATATCGAGATTGTCGCGATCAACGATCTCGGTTCGGTTGAGACCATGGCGCACCTGTTGAAGTATGACAGTGTGCATGGAACTTTCGCTCCGGACGTCCTTGTCAGGGACGGCGCGATCGAGATCAAGGGCAAGATCATCCGCGTCACCGCCGAGCGCAACCCCGAGGACCTGCCCTGGGCGGACGTCGACATCGCGATGGAATGCACCGGCTTCTTCACCACCAGGGAATCGGCGGGCCGCCATCTTGCGAACGGCTCGAAGCGGGTCCTGATTTCCGCGCCGGGAAAGAGCGTCGACCGCACCGTCGTCTATGGTGTGAACCACCATGACCTGACTGCCGGTGACGTCATTGTCTCCAACGCGTCCTGCACCACCAACTGCCTGGCGCCTGTCGCCAAGATCCTGCACGAAAAATTCGGCATCGTGACCGGCTATATGACCACGATCCATTCCTATACGGGCGATCAGCCGACGCTGGACCGCCCGCATAAGGATCTTTACCGCGCCCGCGCAGCGGCGATGTCGATGATCCCGACCTCCACCGGCGCGGCGGCCGCCATCTCTCTGGTGCTGCCGGAACTCAAGGGCCGTCTGGAAGGTTCCGCCGTGCGCGTACCGACGCCGAATGTGTCGCTGGTCGATCTGGCGGTGATGACTGAAAGGCCGGCGGCGGTCGAGGCCGTGAACGCCGCGATGCAGGAGGCATCCGCCGGGAAACTGGCCGGCGTTCTGGGCTACGCGCCGCAGCCTCTGGTGTCTTCGGATTTCAACCACAACCCGAATTCATCGAATTTCGCGCCTGCGCAGACAACCGTGACCGCGCATGGTATGGTTCGTGTGATGAGCTGGTACGACAATGAATGGGGCTTTTCGAACAGGATGCTGGATACGTCCCGAGCACTGGCGGGCACTTTCAAAAGCTAGAATAGGCGACCATCATGGTTTCAAGAGTTATACCTGTTGACGCATTCGACATCGTCATTTTCGGCGCAACCGGCGATCTGGCGCGGCGCAAGATCCTGCCCGCGCTATACCGGCGGCTTGTCGTCGGGCAAATTCCGCCCGAGGCCCGTATCATCGGCGCGGCGCGGACCGAGCAAACCCAGAAACAGTTTCGCGCGAATGTTGCAAAGGCGCTTGACGAATTCGCTCCCGAGAGCAAGGGCCAGCCTAAAATCGTGGCGCAGTTCCTGGCCATGCTGGACTACTACCCGATCAATACGGACGATGCCAGGGCGTGGGGCCGGCTCGCGAAAGCCGTGAAGACAAAGGCCAATCCGATCCGTGCTTTCTATCTGTCCGTCGCGCCTTCGCTTTTCGGACCCTTGGCCAAGGGGCTGGCGGATGCAGGTCTGGCCGATGAAAACGCGCGCATCATCATCGAGAAGCCGTTGGGGCATGACCTGCCCAGCGCCAAGGCCCTGAATGCCGAATTGCGGGCCTATTTCGACGAAAGCCAGATTTACCGGATCGACCATTATCTGGGCAAGGAAACCGTCCAGAACCTCGTCGCGCTGCGCTTTGCCAATGCGCTGTTCGAACCCGTCTGGAACGCGCGGCACATCGACCATGTTCAGATCGCGGTCAGCGAGGACATCGGCATCGGGGGGCGCGGCGGTTATTACGACCAGTCGGGCGCGATGCGCGATATGGTGCAGAACCACCTGATGCAGCTCTTGTGCCTGACGGCGATGGAGCCGCCTTCGCGGTTCGAGCCCGATGCGGTGCGCGACGAAAAACTGAAAGTGATCCGCTCGCTCGGTCCCGTTAACCCTGCCGACGTTGTCCGCGGGCAGTATGCCGCCGCCGACGGGCAGAAGAGCTTTCTCGAAGACGTTGAAAACCCCGACAGCCGGACCGAGAGCTTCCTCGCCATGCGGGTCAGCATCGAGAACTGGCGCTGGGCGGGAACGCCGTTCTACCTGCGTACCGGCAAGAAACTGAAGAGACGCGTGTCCGAGATCGCGATCTTCTTCAAGGACCCGCCGCATTCGATTTTCCCGGACGAGACGGTGCGCGACAACAACGCCCTGATCATCAAATTGCAGCCGGAAGAGCGCATCACGCTTTATACCACGGTGAAAGAGCCGGGGCCGGGCGGTATGCGTCTGATACAGGTTCCGCTGGACATGACCTTTTCGGACCTGCACGACGAGGAAACGGTCAATGTGGACGCCTACGAGCGGCTGATCCTCGACGTCATCCGCGGCAACCAGACACTGTTCATGCGCGGCGACGAGGTCGAAGCCGCCTGGGCATGGATCGACCCGATCGAGGAGCGCTGGCGCGAGAAGAACGACAAGCCGAAACAATACGATCCCGGCAGTTCCGGACCGGAGGATGCGTTGATGCTGATGCACCGCGACGGCCGCCGCTGGCGGGACCTCGGGGCCTAGATATGGAACTTCACCGCTACAAGGACCGCGCCGCGCAGATGCAGAGCCTTGCCGACCTGACGGCGGCGGCGCTGGCCGCCGCTTTGTCCGCAAACGGGCGGGCGACCTTGGCGGTGCCCGGCGGAACCACGCCCGCGCCATATTTCGAGGCCCTGACGAGATCGGATATTGACTGGTCCGGGGTCACGATCCTGTTGACCGACGAGCGTTTCGTACCCGTGACATCGGAACGATCAAACGCGCGGTTGCTGAAACAGCATCTGCTGACCGGTAAGGTCGCCAAGGCGGCGTTCATCCCCTATTATAGGGAAGATACGAGCCCCGACGATCTGCCGGACGTTCTCGATCCGGTTCTGGCGCCGCACCTGCCGCTGGATGTCTGTGTTCTTGGAATGGGCGCGGACATGCATACGGCGAGCCTCTTTCCCGGCGCCGACCGGCTGTCGGAGGCGCTGTCGCCGGATGGCTCGCACATCGTTTTGCCGATGCGCGCACCGGGCGCGCCGGAGCCGCGGCTGACCCTGACGGCGCCGGTCCTGCGCGCCGCCCGACAGGTTCACCTGCTGATCACCGGACCGGAAAAACTGGCCGCATTGCAAGAGGCGCAGAACCTGAACGACTGGCGGAAAGCGCCTGTACTGGCGGTACTGCAAAGAGAGAATGACGTGCATGTGCACTACGCTGACTAGGATGACGAGATGAAACTGAACGCAAAGCTGACCGAGGTGACCGATCGCATCAACAAACGGTCCGAGGCAAGCCGTCGCGCCTATCTGGACAAGATCGGGCAGGCGGGCGAGGACGGCCCCGCGCGGGCCCATCTGACCTGCGGCAACCAGGCCCACGCCTTTGCCGCGATGGGCGGGGACAAGGACGAGCTGGCCGGATTCAAGAGCGCCAACCTCGGCATCGTCACCGCCTATAACGACATGCTGTCGGCGCACCAGCCGTTCGAGACCTATCCGGACATCATCAAGAAGGCGGTCCGAAAGGCCGGCAACACGGCGCAGGTCGCCGGCGGCGTTCCGGCGATGTGCGACGGCGTCACGCAGGGTCAGGCGGGCATGGAGCTGTCGCTGTTTTCGCGCGACGTGATCGCCATGGCCTCTGCCGTGGCCCTGTCGCACAACACGTTCGACGCGGCGGTGTTTCTCGGCGTCTGCGACAAGATCGTGCCGGGCCTCGTGATCGCGGCGGCGACCTTCGGCCATCTGCCGACCGTCTTCCTGCCGGCGGGGCCGATGACCACCGGCATCTCGAACGACGAGAAGAACCGCGTGCGCCAGCTTTATGCCGAGCGCAAGGTGGATCGCGCCGAGCTTCTGAAATCCGAAATGGCGTCCTACCACGGGCCGGGCACCTGCACCTTTTACGGCACGGCCAACACCAACCAGATGCTCATGGAGATCATGGGCCTGCACCTGCCGGGGTCCAGCTTCGTCAATCCGGGCACGCCCCTGCGCGAGGCCCTGACTGCGGCGGGCGCGGTCCGCGCGCTGGAGATCACCAAACTCGGCAACAACTATATTCCGGCGGGCGAGATCCTCGACGCCAAGGCCTATGTCAACGGCATCGTCGGGCTGATGGCGACGGGCGGGTCCACAAACCTGACCATCCACATGCTGGCGATGGCGCGGGCCTCTGGCATCATCCTGAACTGGGACGATTTTTCCGACATCTCGTCGCTGGTGCCGCTGCTGGCGCGGGTCTATCCGAACGGGCTGGCCGATGTGAACCATTTCCACGCGGCGGGCGGTATCGGCTATCTGATCGGCGAATTGCTGGACGCCGGCCTGCTGCATGACGACACGCTGACCGTCATGGGGCGCGGGTTGGGCGAATATACCAAGGAGCCGAAGCTGAACGCGGACGGCAGTCTGGAATGGGTGGAGGGCACGCGCGTGTCCCTGAACGACAAGATCCTGCGCACCGCGAAGGACCCGTTTCAGGCGACCGGCGGGCTGTCCTGCATGCGCGGCAACCTGGGCACCGGCGTGATGAAGGTTTCCGCCGTGGCCGCGGAACACCAGACCCTGACGGCGCCCGTGCGCGTGTTCCACGAACAGCAGCAGGTCAAGGACGCCTTCCGCAACGGCGAATTCACGCAGGACACCGTGATCGTCGTCCGCTTTCAGGGGCCGAAATCGAACGGCATGCCGGAACTGCACAACCTGACGCCGGTGCTGTCGATCCTGCTGGGGCGCGGCATCAAGGTGGCGCTGGTCACCGACGGGCGCATGTCGGGCGCGTCGGGCAAGGTTCCCTCCGCGATCCACGTCTCGCCCGAGGCCGCCGACGGCGGGCCGCTTGCCTATCTGCGCGACGGTGATATCGTGACGGTGGACGGCAAGACCGGCGTGCTGAACGCCGAGGACCAGACGATTTTCGACCGCGAACCGGTGGTCGCGGACCTGAGCCACAACAAGACCGGCACGGGCCGCGAGTTGTTCGAGGTCTTCCGCCAGAACGTCACACGCGCCGATCAGGGCGCGAACAGCCTCGGACTATAGAAGGACAGGAACCAGACATGACCAGGATATCCGCCCGCGAAGCCTGCGAGATGAACCGCCAGACCTGTTCCGCCGCCCCCGTGGTGCCGGTGCTGGTGGTCGATGACGTCAAGGTCGCCGTGCCGCTGGCCGAGGCGCTGGTCGCCGGCGGCCTGCCGGCGCTGGAGGTGACGCTGCGTACGCCGGCAGCACTCGACGTGATCCGCGCCATGGCGACCGTCAGGGGCGGCATCGTGGGCGCGGGGACGCTGGTCACGCCCGAGGATGCGCGCAACGCCAAGGCGGCGGGTGCGACATTCGGCGTGTCGCCCGGATCGACGCCCGCGCTGATCGCGGAATGCGAAAAGATCGGCCTGCCGCTGCTGGCGGGCGCGGTGACCTGCACCGAGGTCATGGCGCTGATGGCGCTGGGCTATGACCTGATGAAGTTCTTTCCGGCCGAGGCCGCGGGCGGCGTCAACGCCGTGAAATCCATCGGCGGCCCGCTGGCGGGGGTTTCGTTCTGCCCGACGGGCGGTATCACGCTGGCCAGCGCGCCGGAGTACCTGAAACTGCCGAACGTGCTGTGCGTCGGCGGGTCATGGGTCGCGCCGAAGGGTCTGGTGGAGGCCGGTGACTGGGCCGGAATTCAGGCGCTGGCGGAAGA
>JBFIHV010000031.1:0-13762 GCA_041601595.1 Amylibacter sp.
ACCCTATCGGAATATTGTGGGAAACGATCGGGTCGATCAGGTTGAACAGCGTTTCCGAGTTCACCTTGGGATCGCAGCCCGACAGGATCAGCACGAATGGTTTGAAGGCCGGTCCTTCTGCCCAGGCAGGTCGGGGCAGAATGCCTTGGGCAACGGTTGCGGTCGTCATCGACAGAAATGTTCGCCGGCGAAGTTGTATGGCCCTGTCTTCAGTCAAACCCGTATACCTTGATTGCGATGGTCATAATATGTGACGACGTACCAAGCAACTTATCAAGCGCCGCCGATAATGGAAGCCACATTGCCCGAATTCACGCCAAGGAATTCGTACGTGACCGATGTTTCCAGGCATTTTCGTCACCGCTGCCATGCCGGTCGTCGCTCAAAAGGCACAGCGATGGCAGTTGGCGGCGCAATGCCCGGACATCCTCCTGAAAGGATATAGACTTGCCGACATGAATCGCCCACCATGGAAATCCGCGGTATGGATATGACTTGTAAAATACTCTGGCGACAGACACATGGGAGGTGTGAATTTTTAACCGTATACCCAGTAAAAGCGTGTAAATTACTTGACCGATTCAAAGGACACAGCACGGAACAGGGACAGGGAACCGCCCGGAGATAAAGGGAACGGGCTGGTTTTCCTCGACCTGACGCATCGCCGGGCCTTCAAGGTGAAATTCGTGTTGATCGTGGTCATTCTTACGCTTGCGATGATCGCCGTCACGACTTTCTGGAATCTGGCGTATTTCCCGAAACTCGATTCAGCGAACCTGCGGCCCGTTCAGGTACTGGCCGCGGACAACCGCCCCCAATCGCCGGGACTCATACAGAGGCAGGACGACAATCCCTGCTTTCCAGCGGTGGGCGCAGACCCCGAGAACTGCATCGCCCCCTCGGAAATGGCGGTCACAGTGGCCGCGGCACAACTGACGAAGCAGGCACACAGGCTGTATGCCTTCATGCCGTTTCAGCCGGACTGGACGCACATATCGCTGCAAAAGAACTTGCCGCTTGTCGATGTCCTGATCCCGGAGTGGTATGATTTCGACCCGCATACAAATAATCTCGAGAGCCTCAATTCCCACTCGGCCTATGAGATACAAATCGATGAGCTGATCGCCGGGCAGCGCGACAGGCTGAAGCTCTTGCCCGCGGTCCGAATTGACGCCTATGTCGGGGCGACCGTGGAAACTCCCGCCATGATCGCCGAACGCGCCCGCAGTGCAGCGCAGGTTCTTCTCGATGAGGCAAACGCGCGCAGCTACGATGGCATGTGTCTGGATTTTTCCAATACATGGTCCGACCTGAGGCCACAGGTGGATGTTCTGCTCCCTGCCTTTCTGGAGGCCTTCAGGAAGGCAGGCAAGGAAACCTGTCTGTCGGCGGAGTTCGATGCGCTCGGCGCGCTGAGTCCGGCGGATACGGTCCTTCTTGACCATCTGGTTGTTCTTGTCGGCAGACAGGCCTCCAGAACGGGATTTCCGTCAGCGCTCGCCCCGCAGCCTTTGATCGAAGAACAGGCCCGGATTATCGCCGCGCGGCCCGACGCGGAAAAGATCGTCGTCGTGCTCGGGACCAACTCGGCCCAGTGGAATTCCTCCAATCCCGTTCCCGAAAAGCTCAGCTATGTGCAGGCTATGTCAAGACTTGCCATTGCCGGAGCGGTGCCGCAGACAGCAGGCGGCACCCTGAATTCCTATGCGGAGTTCATCGATGCTGAGGGACACTTCAACGCGATCTGGATTCAGGATATCGCCACCGCCTTCAATGTGATTTCGACGTTCAGAGACACGCCTGTGGAACGCTTTGCCGTTTGGCCCATCGGCGGAGAGGATCCTGCGATCTGGTCACTGTTCAACCCGCTTCCGGGGATCGGCGAGGCCTTGGCCTTCACTGATATTTCGGATTACGTCACTTACAGCGGCACGGGACCCTTGCTCGGATATTCGGGATACCCGGTCACCGGAATCCGATCACTGTCCCTGTCATCGGACGGGCGCAAGATTGCGGATCTCGGGCAAATCCAGTTGCCCGCGCCGCATCAAATTATCCGATGGGGGCAGTTGCCGGACAACTCGGTTGTGCTGACCTTCGATGACGGCCCCGATCCCGTCTTCACGGGGAAGATACTGGATGTCCTGAAAGAGATGGATGTTCAGGCCACCTTCTTCGTGGTCGGCGTGAATATAAACGAGAACCGCGACATCATCGAACGCATGATCGACGAAGGGCATCTGATCGGCTCGCACAGTTATACCCATGCCAGACTGTCCGAGAAAAGCGTGTTGCGGACCAATGTCGAACTCGCCGCCGTACAGAAGGCGCTGGAAAGCGCCACCGGCAGGAACACGCTTCTTTTCAGGATGCCATTTGGCTGGGGATATGGCCCGATCGAAGGATCAGCGGCGCGTCCCTTCGGCGATGTGACCGCCAGCGGTTACATCATGGTCTCGAGCGAAATCGTCCCGCCCGATTGGCAGCAGGTCAGCGCCGACAGCATTCTGGCCTTTATCCGGACACAGCTCAACCTGGGCTCCGGCAGGGTGATCGTCATGCACGACAGCGGCGGCGACCGTGACAATGTCGTTGCCGTCCTGAAACCGATGATCGAGCAGCTTCGCGACAATGGCTACAGGTTCGCTTCGCTTGCGGAAGTGGTCGGCGCCTCGCCGGACGATCTGATGCCGAATATCGAAGAGTCCGCTTCAATTCTGGACAGGGCGTCCTTGCTCTTCCTGCGGTATCTGACGGTCGCGCTCGAGGGGGCATTCTGGCTGGTCGTCGCGATGGGTGTCTCGCGTGCGCTGGCCATCATCATCCTGTCACGACTGCGCAAACCCCACGCAACGCGCGTCAAGGTGGCGCAGCCTGCGGTATCGGTTCTGGTGCCGGCTTTCTGCGAAGAATCGGTAATCGAAAAAACCATACATGCGGTCCTCGGTTCGGAGTACAGGAATTTCGACGTCATCGTCGTCGATGACGGCTCCACCGACAGGACCTTCGAGGTTTTGCAGCGGGAATTCGGCACGAACGCCCGTGTGAAATTGATTCAAAAGGAAAACGGCGGGAAAGCGAGCGCTCTCAACCTCGCGGTTGCCAGCAGCGACGCAGAGATCGTCGTCGCCATCGATGCGGATACGATGATACGGCCGGATGCGATAGCTATGCTGGTACGCCACTTCAACGACCCGCGTATCGGCGCAGTGGCAGGCAATGTCAAAGTCGGCAATCGTCGCGGCATGTTGGGAAAATTTCAGGCCCTGGAATATATAACGGCCCAGAATATCGACCGGCGTGCACAGGAGCTCGTGAACGGTGTTCTGGTTGTGCCCGGCTCCATCGGGGCGTGGCGGAAAGAGGCGATCGAGGCCGCCGGATACTACAAGTCAGAGACGCTGGCCGAAGATGCCGACCTGACCGTTTCAGTCATTCGCAGCGGCTATCGCGTGGTGTTCGAACCGGATGCCATTGCGATTACCGAGGCTCCGGAAACCGTGCACCAGTTTCTTATCCAGCGTCTGCGCTGGGTATTGGGCATGATGCAGATGGGCTGGAAACACAAGGCGGTTATCCTCGAAGGCAAGGGCCTCGGCCTGTTTTCGCTGCCGGACCTGTTCTTCTTCGGCGTGGTCATGCAGGTATTGGCGCCGCTCGCCGATTTCGCTTTCATATTGGCGATTTACAATCTGGTGTCGGATGCTCTGGCAGACGGCGCCGTTTTCTATGATTCAGAGAGCGCCGCCAAGATCGTGCTGGCGTATCTGGCGCTGCCGTTGCTGGATATCCTGATAGCCGTCATGGCGTTTCAGCTGGAGCCGCGGGAACGGCGCAGCCTGATTGCAATTGTACCGTTGCAGCGGTTCTTCTATCGCCAGCTTCTGTATTATTCCGCGCTTCGGGCTCTCAGGCGGGCTCTGACGGGCAGGTTCGAGGGCTGGGAAAAGATAAGGCGCCTGTCGAGTGTCAGCGCCATTCATGCCGGCGCGGACCTTGGCGACAAGAAAGTCCCGAGGGCAGCGGATGCCCCCAGAACGGCCGATCCGGTGCCTAGCCCCTGAAGACCTTGCAGCCGGTATCGGCGATCTCTCCCACTTCGACAGGATAGTCCGGCTTCGGGTTTATGATGATCTGTTGCAGCGCAGTGATCTTGCGGGCGCAGGATGTCGATGAAGCGGCTTTGCTCTTGCGGCCGCCGACATAGATATCCAGCCAAGGATGGCCATTGTAGCCGCTGTGGCACGGACCGTTCTGCGGCTTACGGCCATCGCCGCAAACGTCTTCGACGATTGCATATTTCCGAAGCCGCTTGATGTAGAACTTCGTGCCCGGCTTGAAATCAAGCGTCTGGCGGCTGCCGACGATCGTATGCCCGACGGCAATTGTTATCGGGTCATTGTATTTTCCCGTGCCCCCTGCCCGGCGATGGATAACCGGTTTGGAGATCGCCGCCGATCCCGGAGGTGTGTTGTCCCAGTAGCTGTAACCAGTCAGATAGGCCGAAAATGCCTTTTCGGCGCGGCCGGAACTCAAAGTCGCCAGCACCTTGTCGCTGGGTGACATCGGAGCCTGACCCGTCGAGGATTTCGGCGCTGTCGTGGGGTGATGCGCGAAGCCTGAATCGGCTGTCAGAAAAATGGCAGTCAAAGTCACTGCCGCAATGAATGCGGTTAGAAGCCTTGTCATAGTACCCTCGTTCCAAGTTTTTGTATCTTAAAGTTTGAATATTAGGAAAAGCTTAAGAAATCAATTTGGCCAAAGTTTGACCGGCAGAATTCTGCCGCCAAGAAGTTTCCTGGACGTTGATTTTCATGTGGAATTTCAGGGTTGGGTCGGTGAGGAGCCCCGATTCACAGACCTCCAACAGCTTGCTAAACGCCCTGTAAACAGGGGGTTATGAGACAAGCTCGGCGATATCCGCTCGGTTTGGCGCGACATCGGACATCAAGCACTTCGCTCGGGAATTTCGCCAGACTGCCGCCGCCCCGGAAGCACGCTGGTTCCTGAAACGGTGCGAATCCGGGTTCGGATGACGGGGAAAGCGGATCGCTTGCATCATTGAAATTTGCACGAATCCAATCAACGGAGACCGGATTCTTCTGACGGGAATCCCGCCATTGTCAGCCGGCCGACAGGCTCTCGGCCGACTGTCTATGCCTTGCATGGAATAGGTGCGGGGAATATATGCGGGGCCAATTATATCGGCTAGCGCGACCTTTCCGGTTTCAACACACTTTAACCGTCTTGTTCGACACTGACCACGGCACGCCGGTACAAATGCCAGGTCGCATGACCGAGGACAGGCAATACGACGATCAACCCGACAAACATCGTCAGTATGCCCAGTGCCAGCAACGCAACCACGATCAGTCCCCAAGCCGCAACCGTAACCGGGTTTTTCATGGCGATGTCCACGGATGTAATGACGGCCTTCGGAACGCCCACATGACGGTCGAGGAGCAGCGGAAAGGACACGAAGCTGATCGCAAGCACAAGCGCTGCGAAAATGAAACCCACGGCGACTCCGGCGACCAGCATCGTCCCGCCCGCGCCGGTGGTAAAGACATCCCGGATAAAGGCCGAAGCCGAAACCGGCGGCTCGGGCCCGAGTGTCAGGCTATAAATGAGATACGCCGCCAGCATCCAGACGGCAAAAATCGCCAGCAGGTAGCCACCCAGAATAAGGATCGGAACGAATGAAGGGGACTCGATGACCCCAAAGGCGTCTCCCCATCCGGTCTTCAACCCGAGCTCCCGGCGGCGGCTCATTTCATACAGACCGACGGCCGCGAACGGGCCAAGCAGCGCGAAACCGGCAACCAATGGGAAGACGAGAGGCAACAGGTCGCGATGAAAGGCAAACCATGTCAGCAGCAGTCCGATAACGGGATAGATCAAAACGACGAAGATCACATCGGTACGGAATGCGGCAAAATCTTCAACCCCCTTCTTGAGGGCCGCCCTCAGATCGGAAACCCGCAGATCCCTGATCTCGATCGGCGCACTATCCTGCGCGGCTAATTCTCTGGTTCCTGATTCGACGTATCGCGACCCGCTGCCAAAAACATGTGCGGCCCACGATAACGGATTGCCTATTGTCTTGGCCATAACGCCCTCCGCTCTGAAAAGAGTTGGATGGACCCCGTATCGCCCGGAACACCGCGAGGCCCAAGCAGTTCAATCAATACATTAAAGTATAGCAAAGTTTCACCTTATTGTCTCGCAAGTCACGAGCCTTCACGGAATATTGCGCCGGATTGCGGTAACAATGCGAGCATGTTCCGGCACCGGGGTTCTGGCCGCCACAGTCGACGGACAAGCCAGCAAGGCAATTCGCTTTGTGAAAATGGACTGCCGTCGCTGAAAACTTACGAAATTTTAAGCACTATCCGGCTTAGGTAGTAGCGGGGTGTACACACACTAATTGGGGATCGACGGAGAGCATTTTGCCTTTCCAGAGCGTTTTGGGCGAATTTGTATCAGCGTTGATCGGTATCCAATGTCAAAATGATTAATTGAAGTGGGTGGGGGTCGATTAATGAACAATCCAAAGGCCGATACGTCAGGAAAACTCTCGGCAAGACAATTGTTGGGCTTCCGGTCACGACGCGGCAGCATTCCCGTTGCGGGGATGGCTGCGGCCGAAGACGATTATTTTCCGAACACCGCCAGATTAAAAACTCGGGGTGCAGACGATGATATACCACAATGGTATTTGGACGTTTTCCACGTTCCGGAGCGCATCCCAGATACCGAATATTGGCTATGCGAGGAACTTGAGTGCGACCGCTTTTCTTCCACGGCGCGTTTTGGCGCCGGAAGACCGGCGCTGGCAGCTTAGTATGTCAGAGGTGCTCAACAAGATCCTCTATGTCGAAGATGATCACGATATTGCAATGGTCGCGAAACTGACGCTTGAAGCGATCGGCGGATTCACGGTGCTGCATTGTTACTCCGGTCAGGAGGCTCTGGACATTTTTCCGGATTTTGACCCCCAATTGGTCCTGGTGGATGTCATGATGCCGCAAATGGACGGGATGCAAACACTCGCCAACCTCCGCCTCATTCCGAAAGCAAAGGATATTCCGGTCATATTCATGACGGCCAGGGCGCAAACCCACGAACAGGCTGCTTATTTTGATCTGGGCGCGCTGGGCGTGGTCGTGAAGCCGTTCGATCCGATGACATTAAGTAATTATATCAATGAATTATGGGGGAAATGGCTTAATGGACAACCAAGCATTCAACGATAGCTTCAAGCTTATTCAGCAACGGTTCGTTGTTAACCTGAAGGACTATCTCAATCTTTTTGAGCGTCTCGCGGCCGACTTGGGGCAGAGCGGTGGCATTGTCGACAACGTCGAGAACTACAGAAACCAGATGCATAAACTGGCGGGTTCGGCGAAAACCTTCGGCTTTCCGGTGTTGAACGGCTTTGCAGCCGACGTAGAGTTGTTACTGGACCAGATCATCGGGGGCGCCAACGCGGAAGATGTCGCGACGGCCTTGAACGCCGCGGTCGATGAATTCCTCATTGAAGCCCGTAAGATCACGGGAGCATATGTTCCGCCGAAGGCGGTCCAGGAAAATATAGAAGTGGAAAGGACCTCCGAAGTCGTCAAGGAATTCGACTATAGCATAGTGGTCGTTGATGATGACGAACTGGTGCGTGATCTGGTCAGAAACGGACTGGCGCATGAGAAATGCAAGATCACGCCCGCCGCAGATGGCGGCAAGGTTCTGCAATTACTCGAGAAGACGAAGAAATATTCCCTCCTCACCAAACCGGACCTCATTGTTCTCGATGTGAACATGCCGGGTATGGGCGGCCTTGAGGTTCTGGGAAAAATCAAGTCGGACCCGGAATTTCAATCCATTCCCGTGATCATGCTGACACGACGGGACGAGGATGAGACCGTGATGAAGGCATTTTCCTCTGGAGCACTGGATTATATCACCAAACCGTTTGCAGTTCCGGAACTGGCGAAACGCATCTTGAGTGTGCTGAAACGCGAAAAGAAGACGGTGTTGATCGCAGACGGCGACGATCTGACCTGTGACCTCTTGCGTCAGCGTTTTTTCCTTATGGGTTATACGGTTTTGGTGGCCCGGAACGGCAATGAAGCGTTGGCTCGCCTGCACGCCGAGCGGCCGAGCATCGCGATACTTGAGGTGGACATGCCCGGCATAGACGGGCTAACCATTCTGACCCAAACGAAACAGAGCCGGGCGAGCCGTGATATTCCGATCGTGATGCTGACCGGAAACAGCAACAAGGAATACATCTTGAAGAGTCTGGACGGTGGGGCGCATGACTGCGTCACCAAACCTTTTGACATCGACGAATTGGCCGCAAGAGTATCAGGAATTTTGCGCCGGGAGAAAAACAATTGAAAGCCAATCGGGCAGCCACTCTTTGCCCGGAAGGCGACATCGGGAAATTTGATATTGGTTGAGATGTGCCTGACTTGAAACTCAAGGCAGGACACCGCAGTAGCGACGGGTTGCGCCGTGAGCGGAAGGCAATGCAGTGGGTCGAATTCTTGGAAGGATCGACGTACCGCTCAGATCGCCACAACCGTGAGCTCCACTAGGCCGGCAGTCCATTTTTGCGGAAATAACGGTACGACGGGCGCAAAATCGGTCGCCGCAGCCCGTGGTTTTTGGTTCACTGACGAATTGCAGCGAAAGGCACATCCAAGGCCACAGCCCGCTCCGGCTTCCATCCGGCTCATCTGAAACATGAGAAGCTCATTCCCGTACCGGTATTGGACCGATGTTGAAACTCTTGGAATATATCCGGTTGAGGGGACTGCCATTGGCATCGGTTCTCGCGATGCATCAAATTCATTCCCACAAAGACAAAAGAATTCACCGCAAAAGCTCGGCCCCTCCGAGGTCTGAGAAACTTGCGCTGCGGCGGCCAACCGACGCATGTTCCGCTTGGCGCCGAACATGCCGGTCTCTGTGCGAACGAGGCGGTTTCAGATCCGCCAACGCTCTTTTTCAGTGGGCCAGAGCATCCCAAAGTTTTTGAACCTGGGCCGGCAAAGTCATCGGATCAAAAGGTTTGGGAATAACACCGACCGCACCGAGTTCCCGATACTGATCCACCTCGTGTTTCAATGCTTTTGCCGTCATAAAAACGACCGGCGTATCAGATATTCCTGGGATTTTTTTAATTTGGCCGAACAGTTCCGGTCCCGTCATTCCAGGCATCATTACGTCCAGCAGAATAAGATCGGGGCCGAACGCCGGTATATTCCGGATTGCCTGCTCGCCGTCTTCGCTGACATTCAGTTCATAGCCGCCAACAATCGTGAGAGCGAGTTCCGCGACGGCACGGATGTCGGGCTCATCCTCAACATAGGAAATGCGTTTAAGGGTGCGGGGCATGGTGTTCCTCTTAGGTAAAAGTCTCGATTTCTCTGACTTTGCGCTCACTCTTGAGCAATTTTTCAAGCTGCGCCTTGAGCTTGGTATTGCTGGTATGGGATTTCACCAGCACGCCATCGACTTTCTGCATCAGTTCGTGGTCCGGCTCCTGAATCGAGAAGACCAAAATCTGTGGCGGCGTCTTGCCATTGGCGTTGATTGCCGAAATCAGGCTTTCACCACGACCGTCAGGTAGCAACAGGTCGAGAATAACCAGATCGTAGTTCTTGGCGAGCAGGCATTCCCGCGCTTGCTTGCAGTTCCACGCAACGTCGCTGGCGCCGATATCTCCGATCACTTCCGCAACGATGGCGACATGTTCCGGATCGTCATCGATATGCAGTATACTGAGAGGCCCGTTGCCGGTTTTTTCAACTGCGCGCAACAATCCGTCCCGCAGGCGCTCCACGTCAATCGGCTTCTTCAACCAGTCAAAGATCTTGAAAGCATCGCCGGCAAGTTCCGCATCCGGTTTCGGGGACTGCGCGGAGACAACAACCACCGGTATATCGTTAAGCACGTCCGAAGCGCGTAAATCCTGTATCAGGCTCATTCCGTCCCGGTCGGGCAGACCGATATCTACGGTCATCGCCGAAATGCCGCCTTCCTTCAGTCGCGCTTCGGCTGCGGCAGTAGAGGTCACCAGTTCGGTATCGAACCCGATTTCCCCGATAATCATTGTCAGAAGGTGACCGACGTCCGGGTCGTCCTCGCAAATCAGAACTCTCGGGCGCAATCCTTTCGACTGGTCGAGGCTCGGCACGCCGGTCTCGTCCATGATCGGCATTTCGAACCAAAAGGTCGATCCTTTCCCCACCTCGGTATCGAAACCGATCTTTCCGCCATGGGCTTCGATAATCGCCTTGGAGATACTCAAACCAAGGCCCGTCCCGCCTACTTTGCGTGTATCGGAGCCATCGTTCTGGGCAAATTTCTGGAATATCCTCTCCTTGAAATCCTCGGTAATTCCGGGACCATTATCGGCTACGGAGACCCTCAGGCGGTTCTCGCTGTCCACTTCGGCGCTCACCCTTACGGTCCCGCCTTTGGGCGAAAACTTCACTGCATTGGAAACCAGGTTGGTCAGGACTTGTGACAACCTGTCCGAATCGGCTTCTATCTTCGAGTTTTCAGCAATTTCTTCTGCTACGACCTTGATGCCCAGACCAGTGGCAAAGCTGGACGTTTCCTTTATAACGCGCTCGATCTGCTCCGCAATATCGACCGCCTCGAAGTCGAAGTTCAACTTGCCTGCCTCAATCTTTTCGACATCGAGGATATCATTGATGAGGCGCACCAGCCGGTCGCAGTTATTGTAGGCAATGTCGATCATGGCCCGTGCCTGCACAGACATGTCCCCGAGCACCGACGCCTTTAGCAGACCAAGGGAGCCTTTGATCGAAGTCAGAGGCGTGCGCAATTCGTGGCTGACCGTCGAGACAAACTCGCTCTTCATCCGCTCGATCTTTTTTGTCTCGGTCAGATCGGTGACGATTGCAGTGTAGACAAGCCGGTCGCGCAACTGCACTTTTCCCAACGCGAGTTTGGCAGGGAACACCCCATCGCCACGACGCCGGGCCTCGACTTCTCCGCGCTTTCCGTCCTCAGGATCCCTGTGCAGAAATGCCTCCAGTGCTGATTCGCCGGCGCGTGGCGCCGGCAAGTCCAGCAGTTCGTCGATGTTCCTTCCGATCAGATCCTCAGCTCCGGCATTGAAAAGTGTCGCGGCGGCCGGATTGGCAGATTCGATACGACCGGCACCGTCGGTGGACAAAATTGCGTCGGCCGCGGCATCGACTATGGATTTGGTTTGCGCCCGGCTGTCGCTGAGCATTTCTTCACGCAGAGTCATGAGCTCAATGGACCGGTCGCGGAAAACGCCGGCGGCCCGCGCAATCGCGCCGATTTCGTTTCTTGCCTCCAGATCCGAAAGATCGACGTCTGTATCGCCTTCGGAGAGCCTTTCCAAACCTTCCGCTATGCGCTGTGATGGCATGACCACCGCCTTTCGCAATACCGCCAGAATTCCGGCGGATAACAGAAGGGACAGGATCGCCGCCCATGCCAGCGACCAAAGAGAAATCACCTCGGTGGCGCTCAGATGTTGCGAGAGCGCGGTTGCAATCTGCGCTGATCGGGTTACCAGCGCCCTTTCCAAAACCGATAACGCGGCCAGCGCCGGGCCGTCATCATAGATGACAACATTATCGGTCTGTTCCGGCGTCATGCCGTCCGCACGCATCTCTACCGCCTGCTGCATCCGCCGTTCATAGGCAGCCACCATCGCAGAGATCACGTCCAGCGCCCGCAATTCGTCGGTCGTGATCTTCAGTGTCCGGTATTTTTCGATTGCGGCCTGCGCGCGTGCTGCGGCATCGGAAAAAGCGGCGTAGGTTGCATCATCCTGGCGCAGAATATAATTCTTGAAATGGTGAATGACGCCGCCATAGCCGAGCGCATGCTGAACGGCAACCAGCTGAACCGGCGGGTAGAGTTCCCGGGACATTGCCGCTGCGTCCGACAGCACTTTGTTGAGCAAAAGATTGACAGCGGCGATCGCGGCTTTGTCGTCATATCGGACTTGCGCATCAATTTCGGTCGCTGACTTGCCTTCAGCGGCCAGAACCTGCGCTACCTCCAACTTCTTGCCATAGTCCAAGACCGCGTCGCGCAGCACACCGACCGCCTGCAGTTCTTCGGTGGATATATCAATCAGCGACAGTTGATCGAGTGTTTCCGCCAGAGCGCCGATCCTGCGTTGGGTTTCCGCACTTCTCGCCTGGTCCCTACGGAGCACGAAGTTCTTGAAGTTATGGATCATGCCGCCATAACCAAGTGCGGCCATCACACTGCTTACCGCCCGGACTTCCTCATTGCTTGTGGCGTGATACTCCGACCAGCGATCGTCCGAAACCTTGGCGAGTTCAAATACCCTCCACGTCATAAAGAACAAGGTGGAGCCAAACAGGAGCGTGAAGGCCACTAGACCAAACGTCAGATTCCTTATCGAAACAGATCCGAGCAGCCCCGACCCCTTTTTGAATCCAAGCATCATTTACTCCTGTTACAGAATTAAATCTCTCGCCCACTCCCGACCCCAGGGTCCGAAAAACCAACGAAGGCCCATGGTCATTGTCCAGACACTGCAATGGCCCGCTGCCGCTGGATCGCAGTCAACCGGGCACGGCGGCGGCGTCGCCGGAAGTCGGTGCGACCGGCAACTGGTCTTCCGGACGGCAGGCCGGATTGCATCTGAATTTTTCGGTGGACATTCCCCGCCGGACCGTCAGGGGCGCGCCGGATTTGATGACACTGACCCAAACCTGTTCAATAATCTGACCGGAGGAATTGAGGACGATGACGTTGGTCTTTCCGTGCGCGATCCCGGTGAAAACCAGAATGTCGTCCTGAATGATATTGGCTGCGATGGTCGTATCATCGCCCACTATGATCGTTTTGGGGATGCCCGCGATCGGCAGCAATCTTGCTTCTCCAACACCGATCTCGAACATGCCCCGTTCTCCAACCGGCAAATCCGAAGCAATCGGTTCCTGGGCAGAGATCTGTTGGACAGATAACCCAATGCCCGTGATCAACAGAGGCAATGCAAGGAACAGGCGTGTCAGATAGTTTTTCATTCCACGATGTATCAGTGGCAAATCCTAAAATGTTCTAAACAAGGAAAGCAATCGGATTGACCCCGGCCGTACTGTGCGGAGGCCGCATCCGTGCCCCGCGGTCGTTCGTTTGCGGGGTGAACCCCTACAGGCAGCCGCACATATATACTTATTGTGCTTAAAAGCCCTGCTTTCGCTTGCCAGCGCGTCGGCTCCAACAGGCATGCCGACGCGATTCCGGAAAATTCGGAAGTGCAATTACACCCTGCACCTTACCCGTAATTTAACTAAAATTACATGCACTTAGAAATATTTCTTAATCTTTTCGCGACTCAGTTTTCGTATCCCTCAACTCACGATTGTTCTCGAGAAAGGAATCAAAATGCTGAACTTCAAGAATGCCAAACGGTTCATCGCCAATGACAAGGGCGCTACTGCCATCGAATACGGACTTATCGCCGGCGGGATCGCGATTGTGATCATTGTGGCGGTCGGTCTGGCGGGTGACGCTCTCGTCGCCATGTTCAATACGATCGCGACGGCACTAACGCCGGCGCCGACCATTTAAGACCTCAAGAACCAAAGGGGACCGGCCAACAAGCTTGGCCGGTCCCACCAAATTCAACCCTATGGAGGAAGTACCGCATGTCCTCAGCAATCAGTGGTTTCGGTCGCCGCACCCATCGCGCAGGGCCGCCTCCGGCCGC
>JBFIHV010000032.1:0-13702 GCA_041601595.1 Amylibacter sp.
CGACCAGACTGAACAACCGGTCGCTCCGGCAACGCTGACAGACCTGCAGGCGCGGATTTGGACCGTGCAATTCGAACCCTTGAAACATCCCCTTCCAGGTGAAACCGACGAAGC
Source organism: Amylibacter sp. (assembly GCA_041601595.1). Classification (GTDB taxonomy): domain Bacteria; phylum Pseudomonadota; class Alphaproteobacteria; order Rhodobacterales; family Rhodobacteraceae; genus Amylibacter. Next base: position 115 of record JBFIHV010000032.1, read on the forward strand.
GATCAGCCTCGACGACAAGCTTTTCCTCACGTCGACCGACAACCTGACTTTTGACGCCAGCAGTTCCCCGTCCGGTCAGAACCTGTTCATTATGTTCGGCACAGGCGACGGGAATTACGACTTTGGCATTGTTGCAACCGGTAAAGAGCCGGTCAATGAATCCGCACCCGGTAGTCCGGCCATTACCGCCGGCGATACCATCAATACGAGCCAGGCCGGCGGACCGACGACCTTCGGCGTCAACAACCAGATGCTGACGTCTTCGACGACACCGGGCGAGGGCGACGGGATTGTGTTCACCTATGTCACTGGCACCAATGAAATGTATACGGTGCCTAACCTCGATCAGAACGAGGCCGACGTTGAATCATCTATCGATTTTGGCGGCGTTTTCAGTGCTGATACCGCTGCCTTCAATATCGTGCAATTGCAGGGCGGCAAGACCGCGGTCGTCAAGATCACGGCGATTAATTCAACAAACATCGCAGCAGGAGATGCCTATATTGACGGGCAGATCCTGGATATAAACGGTATAGGGAGTTCAGTGGATCCGGTCGATATCACCGAGATAACCGTTACCGGTACGCGCGGAAAGAAAAATAGTCCGGACGTTGTGACATTCAACATCAGCGACCCGGGCGATAACACCCGCACGGAGGTAACAGACGGAAACTACAGCATTTGGGTCACGTTCCACGATGACGGCGAAGTCACCATCGAAGGATTGCTGGCCGGCGACAACATCGAATTCACGACGGATGGCGACCACAATCGCGTCCTGATCGAGAATGCCGGTTCCGGCTCTGGCCAGGCCAGCGCGGAATTCGACATAGGCGATTTTACGTTGCTCGACATCGCATCTGAAACGGTGGAGATCGGCGACCGGATATTCTGGGAGGACGACGGCCCCGGCGTTGCATCCACGTCGGTCGCTCCGGTGGAGGAAGAACACAATACCAACCTCTACGGCGGCGATCTGGCAGGCGGTAATGATGATTTTGACAAGCCGGTCGATGACATTGATGTCGACGGAAATCTGGACCTGCTGACGGACCGGAGCGTGATCGATTACAAAGCCATCCTTTTTGGCGATGCCGGAACGGACCAACTGGCCGATTTCTGGCTCGATGAAACCGGATTGATCGAAGATAACACTGCCTATGATTCAATCTCGGGCGTCTTGCACGAGGGATTGGCGCCAGGGCTGCTGATACCGAACGGCACATATACCATTGATGACGGCAACAACGTGTTCAGTTTCACCGCTGACGGGGACGATACGCTTCAGGACCTGATCGACGCCATCAATAGCGATCCAAATGCGGTGGCAACCGCGAACATAGTCGTCGACGGCAGGCTGGTGATCGAGTCGCCGGACGCCGATGACCTGACGCTGACCGGCTTCGAGGGCGTCATCTTTCAACCTGCGCCAACGCTCTATTCGAAAGGGGCATTGGTCAATTTCGACCTCGTGACGGCCGGCACGGATCCGGTTGTCTATACGCTGACGGGTTCGGTGATTTCGATTGTCGGGACTGACACCACACTGGAGCCGACGGACACTCTCGACAGTGTGACCTACAGGATTGACAACAGCTCAACCTACTTTGAGTTCACGGCTCCGGCCGATGGTACGGAATTGCAGGATCTGATCGATGCCTTCAATGCCGACGGCTCAGTCGCGACGGTCGCTCTGGAGAACGGCAAACTCGTGATCGAGTCGGTTAACGGCGACGATCTGACGCTCACCAATTTCTTCAACATAGACGCGGCGCTTGTCGACGACACGTACGACGACACCCGCGACGTGCTGACCTGGGTGTTGGCGGATGACGGAACGTCAACCTTCACCGTGCTTGACCAGATCGACCACGAAACGCTGAACGGCGTTTTCGGCGATAACACCGAGAACACCGAACTGGTGAACCTGCAATCCTACCTGCACGCAACGGACGGTGACGGCGATCCGTTCGCGCTCGGCGAACTTGGCAAGTATGACGTGATCGACGACATACCGATCGAGACCGACAGTTCGGAAGTGGCCACGGTAGAGGAAGAGCACGGCCTGGCCGGCGGAAACGAGGATACCACTGGCGGTTTTGGCTCTTACCTGGACGATGACACGCTGGTCGGTCCGGATTATGACCAGACCAAGAATACGGCCACCGGCAGCCTTCAGTCGCTGGTATCGGTCGGTACGGATGAAGTGCTCGGCGGTGGTGCCACGTTCAGCTTCGCATTCGCGGATGATGCCGCGCTTGACGCTTTCATTGTCACGCTCGGCCTGGCTTCGCAGGGCGAGAACGTCACGCAGGCGGACATTTCGGGCAACACGCTGACGGCCAAGACGGCGGACGGCGATGCGATCTTCAGCCTGACGGTCGAAGAGAACGGCGACTACACTTTCACGCTGATCCGGACACTGGATCATGATCCGAGCGCCGATGGAGGTGACGACACAGAGAACCTCGAATCCATCGACCTGACCGGCCTGATAAAGGCCGAGGACTTCGATGGCGACGAGATTGCCCTCGGCACCAGCGGCGAGGATTCCAGCAGCTTCCTTGTCAAGGTCATCGACGACATTCCGGTCGAGACCGGCAGCCTTGTCACCGGCACCGTCGAGGAAGAGCACGGCCTGACCGGCGGGAATGAAGATGCCGCCGGCGGCACTGTCAAGACAGTGGTTATCGACAGCGATCTGGACAATGACAATGCGGCGCTTGACGGCGATTTCGTATTGACGGCAGGCGTTTACTCAGTCGCCACGACTTCCGGCACTACCACGTTCACGGCCCCCGGCGACGGCACTGACTTGCAGGATCTGATCGATGCGATCAACGGCGACGGCTGGGCTACGGCCGATATCATCGGAGGCGACCTTATCGTCACGTCGCCCGAAGCCGTTACCCTGACCGGCTTCAGCGGGGTTGGCCTCGGCGATTTTGTCGATGGCACGCCCTATGTCGAAGGCATCGACGAGGATACCGAAGGGCCGGACGACTATACCGTGACCACGAATGCGGTTGCCGGAAACCTTCAGTCGCTGGTGTCCATCGGCTCGGACCAGGTGGCGTCCGACGGTGGTGCGAGTTTCGACTTTGCATTTGCGGATGATGCCGCGCTTGACGCTTTCATTGTAACGCTCGGCCTGTCATCTCAGGGCGAAGACGTGACACAGGCAGACATCTCGGGCAACACTCTGACCGCCAAGACAGCGGACGGCGATGCCATCTTCAGCCTCGCGCTGGCGGATAACGGCGACTACACCTTCACGCTTCTCCGAAATCTGGACAATCCCGATCCCGGATCGGGCGCCACGGAAGACGTCCTGACCATCGATCTGAGCGGCCTCGTCAAGGTGGAGGATTACGACGGTGACGAACTGGTGCTCAGCAGCGGCGGCTTCCTGATCTACGCGATTGACGACGTACCCATCCTGGAGGTCGGAAACATCAAGGGGACCGGCACGGTCGATCCGCAGATCGGCGAGTGGGCGGGACTGATCGGCGCCGATGGCTACGGATCGCTGGCTGTCAAGATCGACAGCATCACCTACGGTCCATCGGGCGACCTGACGATAGACGGCACCGACATCCCGCTTGGCGACCCGACGGTCGGCCCGGACGGAGAGCTGATCTTCTCGGGATCGATTTCCGGTGATTTCGACGGCAATGCCGTGAACGGCGACGAGACGCTCAACTTCTCGCTGACCTTCAACCTCGATGGCACCTATGTCTTCGACCTGGAGGAAAGATTCGCGTCGAGCACCAGTTTCTCGAGCGACGATGGTCAGTTGCCGGCGGGCGGTCCGGATTCGGTGCAGACGCTGATTGTCGGCGACGAGGACATCCTGTTCTTCGCGCTCGATCCTCTGGCCTTTGCGGATGACGCTGAGGACCCCGGAACCGGGGGAGATTACATCCTCGATGCCCTGGCCTACGAACAAAACGAACCGGGGCTGGAGGGCTCCGGCCTGGGCATCATCGGACCTTCGTGGCTGATGAATGTCAGTACCTCGGGGATCGGCGTGGGCAACAACGTCCTGCAGGGCGACAACGACCCGAGCCGTACGTCCGGCGACGAGAGCTACATCGTCAATACGGAGACCGATCTGACCAGCGTAAAGATCTTTATCGACAATTCGGTCGCTGGCTATGATCCGACGTCAGAGGGACTCTACTACCGGGTCTTCTTTGTCGGCGGCGGCTACTCGGATTACATGTTTGTGGATGCGACCAAGCTGTCGCCGGAGGCCGGCGGACAGGTTTCGTTCACCATCGAATATGACGATCCGCTGCTGCTCGGCGGAGGGGCATTGATCGATGCCGTGCAGCTGACGATGTATAAAGGCAAGATCAAGATCCCGACCATCGAGTTCACGCAGGAAACGGCGGTCGCGCTCGATCCGATCACGATCGACTTCGACGCGACGTTGACGGACTATGACGGTGACAGCGTGACGGATGACTTCGCGGTCGAAATCGGTACCGACGGCGATCCGCTGGTACCTCCGGACATCACCTTTGACGGCACCACTGACGCAGATGTATTCAACATCGATCTGGCCAGTGGGTTCACGACCTGGGTGATCAACGGATTTGACAGCACCGATGGCGTTGAAATCGACGGCGACAAGATCGTTCTGCTGAACCCGCTGTACGATTACAATCTGGTCACAGGTCCAGACAACGACACGATCACCATCAACGGCACCACGGTAACAATCACCAACGGGGCCGAAGTGCTGACCAGTGCCGATATACTGGTGGCCTATGCGGATGTGGTCATAGACGGCGACATTCTTGTCGGGGATACTTTGAACCAGAACGTGACGGGCACGGCCGACGCGGACGCGCTCATCGTCAAGGAAGACCTCAACACGGTTACAGGGGGCGACGGCGGCGATGTCTTCGTATTCTTCGATCCGGATTTCAGCGTGAATTCGGTCGCCGACTTCGATAGTTCCGAGGGCGACTTCCTGGTCATTTCGGCCTCCGGCTTTGGCATTGATATAACAGACGGGCCACTGAGCAGCGGCAACTTCGTTTCGGGCGTCGGTGCCACGGCTGGCGATGCAGACGACTACTTCCTGTTTGATACCAGCGACAATACTTTGTGGTTCGATGCGGACGGAAACACGCCCGGTGGCGACGCAGCGGTCCAGATCGCCGATTTCGGCACTGCAACTCTAACGGCCGGTGACATCTTCATAATCGCCTGAAGTGGTTGAAATTGCAGACCTCAATGCCGGCGCTTCCTCACCTGCGAATACGGATGAGGGAGCGCCCGTAAATGTTACCGAGGGGAAATTCCATAGCGGCCGCAGAAAAGCTGACCGACCTTGATGGATGACCAAGGCACGGTCTTTCGGTCCCTTTCAATTTCTGCGCGGGCCCCTGCCGGAGCGTTTCCCTCTTATTTTGAAAGTTTCGCGGACAGCAAAGGACCCCGAGGCCGGCCTTGATGCAGGTCAAGGCTCTGGCCTTCCGCAGTCTGTAGATTGATCCTTGTTCATGGGGGAGCCAATGGTCATGAAAAATCGTGCGAATGGGTTGCTTGCCGTTCTGGCACTTTTCTTCCTATCCACAGAGGCCCGGTCCGATGAAAGGTTTGCCGAAGAGATCGAGGCGGCCTTTTATGCCGGTGACATGGCCGCCGCGGCGGAACGGTCCGGCGCGCGTCTCGCGGAAGTCCCCGGCGACGGACAGGCGCTCTTTGCCCTCGGGGCCGCACAGTTTCTCGACGCGGTCGCCCATTTGGGGCAGGGATTGTACCGCTATGGCCTGCGCTCGGAATATGACCTGGGATCGGCCTCTCTGGGCTTGATGACCCTGCCTTTCCTGCGGTTGCCGGTTGCCCCGAACCCTTCGCCGGAAAATGTCACCTATGAGGGGCTGCGCGCAATTCTGGACAGGTTCGCGGCCGATATGGCTGCGGCGGAAGCGACTTTAAGTGGCGTGTCCGATGCCGAATTTGACCTGCCGCTCGATCTTGCGCGGATACGAGTGGATTTCAACGGCGACGGCAGTGCCGGCGAAAACGAATTTCTGCTTGGAACCTTCTATGCCGTCACGGGGCCCGTAGGCGCCGACAGCGGGTTCCGCGTGGATTTCGACCAAAGCGACGCGCCATGGTTGCAGGGCTACAGCCACCTTCTGATGGCGATGGCGGAGTTTCCGCTGGCGCATGACTGGGAGAACACTTTCAACCTGACATTCCACAGCCTGTTCCCACAGACCAGGTTTCCGTCCTCGGAACTGGAATTGGAGGCCGGGAGGGCAAAGGACTTTCTGCAAAGGTTCTATGACGGGGCCGGCGCTCCGTCGCAGCAGAACCGATGGCTGATGTCGCCGGAAGCCTATGACAAATGGCTGGCGACTCCTGAAGGTCAGGAATACCAGTCTTACCGGCGGGCGAGCAACCTTATCGAATATGGAAGCCTTGGCGACCTGATTGCCTTTGTCCACCTCTTCAACTGGCCGGTGGTCGATCCGCAGAGAATGGGACGGGTGCGGACGCATCTGCTGTCCATGATCGACCTCAGCCGCGAAAACTGGCGCCGGATCCTGTCCGAAGCCGACGACAATCGGGAATGGGTTCCGAAACCGGACGCACAGTCAGGCATCTTCGATCAGATGCAGGTCACCGAAGACCGCGTCGCGGGCTGGAACCTGTTTCTGGATGAACTGGAGGCAATCCTGAACGGCGAAAAGCTGATCCCGCATTGGCGGTTTCTGGACAGAGGCGTGAATGTCCGGAGGATGTTCGAGGATCCCCGAACCTTCGATCCGGTGCTGATGGCGCAGGGCAGCGCCGTCCTGCCGTATCTGGAAACGGGCGAACTGGCCGCTGCCGATACGTTCCTTCAGATCGATTCCCTCATGGACGGCGGACTCCTGCGTTACTTCATTTGGTTCAATTAAGGGCGAAAGGCCAGATGAAAGCCCGGAAGTCACGGACGTGACCCCCCGATACAGCGCCCCAGTGTCATGCAGTCTCAGCGGGCGAAACTTGTGGTCGGCGTCGCGCGTGCGTTCCTGCCCATTGTTGCAGTCGGGCTGGTCTATCTTGCAGCCCTGAGCGGCGCCCTGCCGGTCGGGATCGGCTTCGGTCTTCAGAATGTGGTGAATTATTTTGTCTCGGCCTGATATTGCTTGTCGAAAGACCGGTCAAAGTCTGCGACAGTATCCGCAATTTCGAACCCCGCTGTTTCCCGGGGAATGTCGAGCGGACGATTTCGGTTCCCGGCGACCTTTGTATCCGGATTGACAAAGCCTTCCGTGAGCTTGGGATCGGGATACCGTTCCCGCTGCAGGACGTCTATGTGAAGCAATTCGTTGCAGCGAGCCAGGAATGCCTTCTTCGGGCCGTTCCGGCAGGGAAGTTGGCGCTCAAAAAGTTTCAAGAGGCATTGGCAGTCCGCCACGACAGTACCCGGGTCGGTGGCTAATCCGGCACTTGAAAGCAGGCGCGCAGCGTGGTCGCAGCTCTCTCGTGCCCAGGCCCCATGAACCGGTTGGGCGGGACTTTCCGCCCGAGGTATCGGATGCGAGTGGCACGCCGTCGATCGTTACCAGTTCAAAGAAATAGGGCTATGGGGCTGCGCCTGCGACGATCGTCGCATCTCTTGCGGCCTTGGTCGACTAAGCGGTGGTATCCGGTTTCTGCGGTGGTGCCGGGATCGGAAGTATGGTCGGGCTACAGGCTGCGGCAAACAGCAATCCGGCGGCGATGACTGCAAGAATGACATTTTGAAAATTCATAGTTCACTCCATCAAGGAGGACTGTGGTTTTCGCTTTACCTGCATGGAGAACAAAAGATCCCGCCGACACCGCTTGAAAGAGCCCCGCAGCCGGGTGGTCGGCGCTGCATTTCGCGTGATCTATAAATTATAGTCCAAGTGTTCGGATGCCGGTACTTCAAAGTAACCCAGTCGTTTCCGACTCCAGGATTGATTTTGGAGCGAAGGCCTTTCATGTGAGAATAACGCGGGCGCATGGAAACCATTGTGAATACAACTTGGAAAGCCAAAAAAAGGCGAATGTAGTGGATAATCCCATCGCAGGATTTTCATGTCTTTGACGCAGCCAACACCCGATGGGTGATCGCTTTTCCCCTGGCTCAACCGTCTTTCCGGGCGAGCCGCTCTATCCTCGAAAAATCTTCAGGCAGGGAAATGGCGATCTTTGCGCGGTCGAGCGCGAGGCGGGAGTGGCGCCGGGCTTCGTCCCCGATGCCGGGATACTCGACCTTCGAAAGTGCGGCGAAGGCCTTTTGAAGCCTGATCCCGACCTCTACCGAGCCGGCGCCGTCGCGCGCAATTGCCGTAAAGGCATCGTCGAACATCTCGTCCAGTGACAGGGCCGGAACGATGACACGGTCGAATCTTTCCACCACCTTCTCATCCTCGCCCAGCGGCTCTGACCAGCGTGCGAACAGTCGAACGAAACGGCCGATGATTACGATGGCCGTTCCGGGATCATTCACTCCCGGCGACAGTGCCCTGGCCGCGATCTCTGACAAGACGATAAGCCCGAACCGCGGGTCCGCTTCGAAGGTTCGGTTCTTGCCGATCAGAAAGGCCTTGAGAATGGCGGTCCGGACGTTTTCGTCGAGCTCTTCCCCGGTGTCCAGAACCGCGACGATGCGACCCGGGGCGAGAAAGGACCCCGGCATCGCATCAATCATGATCCGCAGGTCGTGCTTTTCCGCAAGTTTTTGCAGGGCCTCCATATCGATATGCTGGACATACCCGATGTCCCTTCCGAGGATTTTTTGGCCGTCCAAGGTCTGGTCCGGCACTTTTTCGACGCCGCCCAGAAACGGCATTTTGCGCCGCTGTTTCAGGCTGTCGCTGGCCGCCTTTTCCGCCTTGTCTATCGTCGTTCCAAGGCGACCCAGCCTCGCTATGTTATCGACCCAGCGCACGAATGTCAGAACGACCCACGCGAAAATTGCGAGCGTCATTGCGAAAAGTACGAAAAGCCCGCCGCGGTCGTAGAACCCGGTTTTAAGTGCGACGATGGATACGATGCTGAAGATGAAGGCGCCGATGAAGCTCGACAAAGCCATCTGGGACACGTCGTCCTCGAGCACCAGAGTGAAGGCGCGCGGCGTTGCCGACCCGCTGGCCGAACTGTAAGCGGACAACATCGACCCCACGGCGAATGTCGCGACGGCCAGCATCGACGACGAAATGATCGTCAGCAGCGTCAGGATGGTGTCCTCGGTGATTTCCGGCAGGTTCTGCCCAAGCCCCCAACGATCGGCAAGTTGCGCGACAAATGCGGCACCCACCGCCAGCAGGCAGTACAGAAGCGGCTTTGCCCAGAGGCGTTTGCGCAGTTGCAGGATCTGGAAAATGAGGCGGCTATTCATGATGACGTCTTTTTCGCGGGAAGCCGGACTATAGGCAGTGTCGGTTACGGTGTGTCGAGTGACCGATACTAACCTAATCCTTGAGCAGCGCAAATGCCGTCGACCGGAGCGGATATCAGGGCCGGAAACGGCGGGTTATACATGGGGCAGATGCATCGCCGCTCGCACCCCCGGGCGCATCATCGGCAGGGCGCATGTCCGGTGGATTTCCCGAAAGTGCACGGAGGGGACTCAGCGCGGCGGGTGTGCTTGGCCCATAGCTTGGGCGATTGGCCGCTTACGCAAGTTTCGCGGAGTTGCCTGAAGGAGCCAAACACGGTATGCCCTCATCGCTGGAAACAAGCACGAAACCTTAACAGCAGAAGGTAGATCCTCGTGAGCAAGCTGAAATGCGCAATCTGCGCAGTCGCAATGTCTGTACTGGTTTCCTGTGCTGCACCCCAGACACATACGGAACCGGCGGTCCAGGTATCAAAGACGATCTATGGCGCGGCCTCGTGGTATGGGCCGAAGTTTCAGGGCCGGAGGACGGCCAGTGGCGAGAAGTTCGACAAGGAAAATCTGACGGCCGCCCACCCGACGCTGCCTTTCGACACGCTGGTCCGCGTCACAAACCAGTCAAACGGCAAATCCGTGGTCGTAAGGATCAATGACCGCGGCCCCTTCACGGGGAAGCGTATCATTGATTTATCGCAAAGGGCCGCTCAGGTAATCGGCATGATGAACAGTGGTGTCGGACCGGTGAAGTTGGATGTTCTTGCCAGCGACTGATATCCCGCTGTGGATATCGGCGTGCCCGGGACAGATTTCGCCCGGCACATTCCTGCTCTGGCACCTGAACATTCCGCCATTTGTCCTTACGAAAGCTCTGATGCCGGATCGCAAGTGCGAGATCATCGACTGCGTTAGGGTCGACCGGTCAGGATCGTTCTGTTGCTGCCATTTACCGCTGTGCCACACAATCCGCGAAATATTGCACGCGGCCGTCTTCATCCGTCTCTTGTACCAGCCCATGAATATCAGTTTCAAACCCCGGACATTCCCGCGCAAAGGTTCTGTTGAACTTTAGATAGTCAACGATCTTCCTGTTGAACACCTCGCCGGGAATCAAGAGCGGGATGCCGGGCGGGTATGGCGTGACAAGGCTGGTGGTGATCCGTCCCTCAAGATCGTCAATGGGCACACGCTGTGTCGTGCGGGCGGCGATATGCGAGAACGCGTCAGAGGGTTTCATCGCCGGGGTCAGGTCGCTCAGGTACATTTCGGTAGACAAGATCGCCACATTGTAGTTGGCGTAAAGAGAATGCACATGCTGGCACAAATCCCGCAGCCCCAATTTCTCGTAGCGCGGGAATTTGGCGCAGAATTCCGGCATGGAGCGCCACATCGGCTGGTTCTTGTCGAAGTCGTCCTTGAACTGCTGCAACCCGGTCAGCAGGGAATTCCAGCGCCCCTTGGTGATCCCGATCGTGAACATGATGAAAAAGCTATAAAGACCGGTCTTTTCCACGACCACGCCATGCTCGGCGAGGTACTTGGTCACGATGGACGCAGGAATGCCGGTTTCCTCAAAGCGGCCGTCCAGATTCAGGCCGGGCGTGATCAGCGTTGCCTTGATCGGGTCCAGCATATTGAAGCCAGGTTCCATGTCGCCGAACGCGTGCCAGCTTTCTTCGCCGTCGGACGGCTGCACGCCCTCCGCATCGGTTTTCTTCAGAATCCAGTTGTCGGCGGTGTCGATCCCGTCTTCGCTGAGTGCGTCCGGCCCCCAGACCTGGAACCACCAGTCGTCCTTGCCGAAGTCCTCGTCGACCTTGCGCATGGCGCGACGGAAATCGAGGGATTCCAGGATGCTTTCTTCGACCAGCGCCCGCCCGCCCGGAGGCTCCATCATCGCCGCGGCCACATCGCAGCTGGCGATGATGCTGTATTGCGGGCTGGTGCTGGAGTGCATCAGATAGGCTTCGTTGAACAGGTGGCGGTCCAGCTTTGTGTCCTGACTGTCTTGCACCAGGACCTGGCTTGCCTGGCTGATCCCGGCGAGCAGCTTGTGGATGGACTGCGTCGCATAGGTCACGGAATGGCTTGGACGCGTGCGTTTGCGGCCCATCGCATGGAAGTTGCCATAAAACGGATGGAATGCGGCGTGGGGCAGCCACGCCTCGTCAAAATGCAGGTTCTCGACGTAACCATCGAGCACACTCTTTATGGTCTCGGTGTTGTAAAGCACACCGTCATACGTTGACTGCGTCAGGGTGATGATGCGCGGTTTCACGTCGTCCGCATCAACATGCGCCAACAGCGGGTTGGCACGAATCTTGTCCTTGATCGTGTCGATCTGGAACTCAACCATCGGAATGGGGCCGATGATCCCGTAGTGATTGCGCGTCGGCTTCATGAACACCGGAATGGCCCCGGTCATGATGATGCTGTGAAGAATGGATTTGTGACAGTTGCGATCCACGACGACGACATCGCCGGGCGCAACGGTATGGTGCCAGACCATCTTGTTGGAGGTGCTGGTCCCGTTGGTGACAAAAAAACAGTGATCCGCGTTGAAGATACGCGCCGCGTTGCGCTCGGATTCGCCGATAGACCCGTTATGATCAAGCAGCTGGCCAAGCTCTTCCACTGCGTTGCACACATCCGCGCGCAGCATGTTTTCGCCGTAAAACTGGTGATACATCTGGCCGATAGGGCTTTTCAGGAAGGCCACGCCACCGGAATGCCCCGGACAATGCCAAGAGAATGACCCGTCTTCGGCGTAATCGAGCAGCGCCTTGAAAAACGGAGGCTGGATGCCTTCCAGATAGGCTTTGGCATCGCGGACGATGTGGCGGGCGACAAATTCTGGGGTGTCTTCAAACATGTGAATGAACCCGTGCAACTCGCGCAGAATGTCGTTGGGCAGATGGCGACTGGTCTTGGTTTCGCCGTAGACGTAGATCGGAACGTCTGCGTTCTTCCAACGGACTTCCTCGATGAAATTTCTCAGGTTGAGGACCGCGGGATCAAGGTCGGGACCGGGGGTGAATTCCTCGTCGTCTATCGACAAGACGAAGGCGCTGGCGCGGGATTGTTGCTGCGCAAACTTCGACAGGTCGCCATAGCTTGTCGTGCCAAGGACTTCGAAGCCTTCGTTCTCGATGGCTTCGGCGACGGCGCGGATCCCCAGACCGGAGGAGTTTTCTGATCGGTAGTCCTCGTCAATGATAACGATCGGAAAGCGAAATTTCATGGAACACTCCAGGTAAGAAGCAGCAACCGGTGCGCGACCCGTCGGTTCGGAGTTGGCAGGGTCCCGTTCCGGTCCCCGCCGGAACAAAACGAACGCTCGGCTTTGTCAGCTTTGAGCTTGCCGCTGTCAAGGTCCATATGCCACCCGTGTGGGCTGGCTTTCGGTGTTGATGACCACTTCCGGCGGCCTGCCGTCATTTTTTATGAGGTTACTTGTTGCGCGGATGCGGCCAATGTCGACCCGAAGCCGCCTTACGGCGGCGCAGGCCGAAGCCCAGCACCAAAGACGCCTGAATGCCGGCTTGCAACGCCGCGACATCACGGCCTCGCGCTTGCGGAAGAGTCAGGACTCCGACCAGACTGTCTAATGCCGGTCCCAATTGTGCGGGCGGCGGACGAACAGGAAGGCGCAAATATAAGGCAGTGAATTAAGTGGTGCCCGGGGGCGGAGGATTCGAGCCACCGTCACGAGGATTTTCAGTCCATAGCGAGTGGGTGGAGCGGATCAGGCGGCCGGCAAGTCACTCTCGAGTTTCTCGAACTTCGCGGCGTCATCCTCGGCGATCCTCGGCGCTACTGGGTATCAGTTGGGTTTCCTCTTTCGTCGGAATGACGACCTGGCCGCCCGTCCGCGGCGCTTGAGCTTGACGTCAGTGGCAAGGTTCTTGTCTGCCCATTCCCGCCCGACGGCTTCGGAGAGCGTGTCCCGCAGGCTGACCATGACCTCCTTGACCAGTCCTTGACAACTCTGTCGCCGTGGCTCTTGCGTTTTACGGATGCTTTTCTCATCTCGACTCCCTCGTGGTTACGATGAGCCGAGCAACTCTCTTGGCAAATAGCCCTAATCGGTCCCATAGGCACTGAGCTTATATGCCCGATACCCTAGCGCAGAGAATGAGAAAACCGCGAAGGTCGGGCCCGTCCCGACCGCCGGTTTTCGAGCGCTGCCAAGGCTTTTCTGAGCGATAG
>JBFIHV010000033.1:0-13610 GCA_041601595.1 Amylibacter sp.
CAGGCGGATGCTGATACGCTTCGAGGGTGGTGCCGTGATCAGCTTGCGCCCTTCAAGGTGCCCGGCAGGTTCGTCTTCATGCCCATACCTAGAACGTCTACCGGAAAAATTCAGAAATTCGCCCTGCGCGAGCAGGCAAAAGATTCGGCATCCACGGAGGGCTGACATTGTCCGTTCTGCCGACACTTCCCTGTTCAGATCACGTAATCCGAGCAATCGACAGGTTTCAGAAAAGTGCACTGTGGCGAACCAAACTAGAGCCAATGCCCGGATTTTGCCGTCCGCGACGGCGGCCCTGATAGCTTAATCTCGACAGCTTCGGCGATGACCAAGGTATCTTCCAGCCCGACGTAGGCGTCGCAGGATACCGCAATCGCGCGCGGTGAGCTACCGTTTCGAGCCCGAACGAATGCTGCATAGTGGTTTTCGACTTCTGAGCCGGGCGCTTTTTCTGGAGAACACACACCTGAAGGAAACAATTGATACGTTTCTGACCGTTTTGCGACATACAAATGAAATTGGTGATCGGTATTTCCCTCTCAACAAGTCGCATTTGCGGAGAGTGAAGATGATCGCCAAGCACGCCGAATTCATCCCGGCATCGGGAAGCCCCGCCATTGACGCCGGATCAAGTCCGGTTCGGTTTCGCGACCTGACACCGCGCGACCAGTCGTTGCAAAGAGCATATTTTAACAACCTGTCAACCACTTCGCGCCGGGCCAGGTTTATGTCTGCGATGCCATCCATACCAGACAGATTATTGGACGAGCTATCATCAATTGATGGGCGACGGCATGTTGCAATTGCTGCAGAGACGTATGTCGACGGGGTGTATCAGATGATCGCGGAAGCGCGGTATATTGTGGATGAGGACCGGCCCGATACATGCGAATTTGCGATTTCAGTAGATGATGCCTGGCAAGGAATCGGCATGGGGAAATTGCTCTTGACCAATCTTGAACGTAAAGCATGTTCGATGGGTATCGAAACAATGGTTGGTGAAATGCATTACAATAACAAAATTATGTCCAGTCTTGCTCGTCGGCACGGATTCAACATTGACCGGAATGATCGTGATGCGTCCGCGCGCATTCTGTCTAAGTCCCTTCCGTCTTCATGAAATGCAAACGCTGGCGAGAAGTCCTATTCACAGTAAAAAGCTGGGCGATGCTACGAATTTTCTGTGAGATTCGTGGGACATCTGTCACGGCAAAAAAAATCCGCACTTCAACGCTCTACGATGGCCTCAAGGTGTTGAGCGAGTTACGAACGCCCGCTTTTGGGAAGCCGTGGTGCAGCGTCTGACGATCCAGCCAAAGTCCGCAAAGGGCCGAAAGTGTCCGTTGGACTGAATCCCTGCGAAAGACGACAAAATCCGCATTGCGAGCTTCTGTTCACCATAAAAGCCACTTGGCGAAAGTAGATATAAAGTCTTAGCCAGCTAGCAATTTTTGGTGAGCGCCATGTAATGTATAAGACCCTAGCTTTGCTATATTTCGCTTGGCGCCACGCCACTGGTCACCAGAGCGAATTTCTTGCTCGACCAAAAGATCTCGAACTGGATCGCGATGTCATTATTCTTATAAATGAACTATATTAATCAATATGTTATAAGATATATTCGATTTTTTAATTATGCTTCCGTCCCCTCCGCCACCAATTCACATTAAATTATTGTAAATATGTGTTTTAATGTGGTGGCTTTGGGCTTTATCCTCCATATCGTCCCCCAACCTGATCACCTACCACCCATCAAGAAGCCTGAGTGCCGCAAACTCACTTTGCGTGAAATCTCTCATCCATCGACAACTTGACTTGACGCAGCTTGGTGTTCCCCGTGCCAGCGATCGCCTGTGCATCCTGACTTGATGACTTTGCATACGATGCGGCCATCACATCAAACCCAAGGACTCTACGACGCGTGGAGGATGCTTGCGGCTCAGGTCAGCTTGAATGTCGGCCATGTCTTCAATTTCATTCGATGCGTGGGACATATCTCCTCTGGGCTTGTCGCGAGATGCAAGTCAGGTCTCCGCACAGCGCTCTGGGCGCTTGTCCCTTTCTCCCCATTGCCGCCATACACCGCGCCAAGCTTTTCGCTCACCGTCGCTCGGGCTGCGCTGTTTCCTGAATTTCGGAATTCTGCCCGAACTTCTCCGGCATCAGGGTCGCGATGTCGATTGCGTGCGCTTTGACGCGCATCGCGCTGCAAAACGCGTCAATCACTTCGGCGCGGGCCGAATTGCGGCGTTGCACCACGCCGACCTGCCGGTACAACGGCGGATCTCCGAAATACGCCTGTGGCAAAGGCGGTCTGGACTGGTTGTCCAGCGTTGCCAGTGGAACAACCGAAACGCCGAGGCCCGCGCGCACACATTCGACGACTGCCGGCATCGTGGTGATCACTGCGTGTTCTTTCGGCGCCAGCCCCATCCGGGAGAATTCCGCATCTATCTGATTGGCCAAAGGCACGGCGCTTTTGTACCGGATATACGGAAATTCCGACAGCCATCCGGCCGGGGTCATATGCGGGGTGCCGGGCGGCGCGATAACCATCAACGGCTCACGCAATAGCGGCCTCCAGCGCAGATTGCGCGGAATGCTGACATGTTCCGAAACCACCGCCAGATCGAGCCGTTCCGCCGCCACATCGTTCATCAGAGCTTCGGACATGCCTACATGCAATTGAAAATCGAGCAGCGGATAAGACTCCCGTAGCGCGACCATCGTCGCCGGCACCATGCTGACAGTGCCGGTACGCAACGACCCGATATTCAGGGTGCCCGTAATCTGCGCGCCGCTGATATAAGCTTTCGTGTCATTCACGATCTGCAACACGGCTCGCGCCGCTTCGACAAATTGCAGGCCTTTCGCGTTGAGACTCGGCGGCCGCGTATTGCGATCAAAAAGCGTGACGCCCAATTCCTGCTCCAGAGCGAAAACCTGCTGGCTCACTGCCGAAGGCGAAAGATTCACGATACCGGCCGCGGCCGCAAACCCACCCTGATCCGAAATTGCCAGAAGCGTGGTCAATTGTCTTGTATCCATAAATTTAAGTTAAGATATTCTTCATTTAAACGCCAGAACTTTCCGCTTGATCAGCGCTTATATGTAATTACGCTTGCTTCGTAGTCGTGACTGTAACCACAAACGGAGAGATGAAATGCGATTTTTACAAACCCTGGCAGCCAGCGCCGCTGTTGTCAGTGCAACGCTTTTGCCGACACTCGCACAAGCTGAATACCCCGAACGGGCGGTAGAATTCATCGTCCCATGGGGCCCCGGTGGCGGTAGCGATACGTTGATGCGGATCATCGCCAACAATATCGAACCGCATCTCGGCGCTCCGATGCCCGTGATCAACATGCCCGGAGTGGGCGGGACAGTTGGATTGCGCGAGGCAACGAACCGCGCCGCCGACGGCTATACCATCAGCCAGATTCACGAAGGCCTTCTGGTCGCGAACGAAACGGGTCTCACTCCGCTGAACTGGGACGACTTCGAGCCTGTCGCCCTGATGACCGCTTCGCCGCAGATCCTGGTGATCAGTGCGAACGAGGAATACAAGACTTTCGATGAATTCGTCGCGTATGGCCGCGCCAATCCCGGTGGCATCACCATGGGCGTAACCTTGGGCGGCGTTCCGCATCTGCACGCCGCGATGATCGAAGAAGCTCTGGGCCTGCAATTCTCGTATGTCGGTTATGAAGGCACCGGCGAACGCATCCGCGCTCTGGTTGGCGGCAATCTTGACGCGGCGATCGGCGATGTGTCGTCGTCGCTGCAATTTGTCGAGAACGGCGATCTGATCTTTCTGGCAACCGGTGCCGCGAACCGCTTGCCACAGACGCCTGACGTGCCGTCGTTCGCCGAACTCGGGCATGATCTGGAACTTGTTATCACGCGCGGCATCGTCATGCCCAAGGGCAGCCCAAAAGAGGCCCTCGACAAAATGGAAGCTGCCTTGGAAAACCTCTCGAAGGACCCGGATTTCGTAACCCAGATCAACAACGCCGGCGCAGAAGTCGACTTCCGTGGGCAGGAAGCCTACACCACCTATCTGAGCAAGCTCGAAACAACGGTTTCCCGCCTTTCGGGTGCTCTTGCGCCATGAAGAAAACGTCGGATAACAACCGGCAATCCGATCCTCTGCCGGGCGGTAACGACCGCCCGGCAGAGGGCACGAACGCAGGGTCGGGAACGCCGCGTTCGACCGAGGGGATGCGGCTGGTTTCTTACCTGATAATTTGCCTGGCATCGGCCGGATTGTTCATCAGCGCCGGCACGATCCCGACCAGCCGTTGGGAAGTACTGGGTGCGGGCGCCTATCCGCAACTGGTGTTTGGCGGGCTTGCCGTCATGACTTTTTTCACCGCAGTGACGTCGTTGCGCAAATTCGGGCTTTCGATGTTTCCGGCGATCGCCACAGACGCGGTCTTGTGGCTCAGGTCGCGCCATCTCGTCATCTGGATGTTCATCCTCTTCGGCGCCTACATTTTGACGATTCCGCTGACGGGCTTTGAAATTGCCACATTCGCGTTCCTTATGGCCTCGCAGTTGCTGCTTGCCCCTTGGACGCCGCGCAGCTTTGCGCTGATAGTTGCGATCGCGGTGATTTTTTCCTTCGGGCTCAACTATCTTTTTGCCGAAGTCTTCAACGTATTTCTGCCACGGGGGCGATTGTAATGGAGGGCGCTTTTCAAAGTGCGCTGGCACAGATCTTTCAGATCGACACACTTGTTTTCATGGCCACAGGATCGGTCGCCGGCATCGTCGCCGCGGCGATTCCCGGCTTTACGGTCACGATGGCAATTGTCCTGACCTTGCCACTGACCTTCGCAATGGAGCCGTTGCAAGGCATCGCCGTTATGCTTGCCGTCTACGTCGGCGGCTATACCGGCGGTCTTATTTCCGCAGCGCTGCTGGGCATTCCGGGGACACCGTCGTCCGTGGCCACCACATTCGACGCCTTTCCGATGGCGCGCGCCGGTCAACCGGGGCGGGCGCTGTCGCTGGGGATCTGGGCATCGTTCTTCGGGACGGTGATCTCGACCGTCGTTCTTGTGTTCGCCGCCCCGCCGCTCGCGATTTTTGCCGTGCGCCTTGGGCCGTGGGAGTATTTTTCGCTGATTATCTTCGCCCTGACAATCGTGGCGAGCCTGGTCGGGCATTCGATCATGCGCGGCTTGATTGCGGGGATGTTGGGCCTGGCCATTGCCACGGTCGGCAGCGACCCCATGATGGGGGTCCCCCGATTTGATTTCGGCATACAGATGCTGGCACCGGGAATATCGTTCCTGATAGTCCTGATCGGGATTTTCGCGATTTCCCAACTCATGTCCGAAGTGGAGGATGTGGAAGCCCTGAAATCCGGTCAGAAGCTGGCCGAACACGATATCGAATTGCACACATGGACGGTTATGCGCGCCGTGTTGATGCGACCCGTCAACCTGATCAGATCGTCGATGGTCGGCGTACTTGTCGGGGCGCTGCCGGGCGCGGGTGGATCGATCGCCAATCTTCTTGCCTACGATCAGGCGAAACGTGCTTCGAAAACCCCTGAAAAATTCGGAACCGGTATAGATGACGGCGTCGTCGCCTCCGAGGCGGGCAACTCGGCCACCGCGGGCGGCGGTCTGATCCCGATGATAGCCCTTGGCATTCCGGGCTCGGCCGTCGATGCGATTCTTCTGGCGTCGCTGATGGTACACGGGATCGCCATCGGCCCGCGCCTGATCATGGACAACCCGGATCTGGTCTACGGCATGTTCATCGCGATGGTGGTGTCAAGCCTGATGATGCTTGTAATCTGCATCCTTTCGATGCGCCTGTTCCTGCGGGTCACCGAAATCCCCAAATGGCTGATCGTGCCCGCCGTCATAGTGTGCTGTGTGGTCGGATCGTTTGCGCTTAACAACCGGGTATCGGACCTCTACCTGCTGGGTATGATCGGGCTTGTCGGCTATGTGTTGCGGTCGCTTGACTATCCGCTCGCGCCTCTGGTGCTCGGGGTTATTCTGGGTCCGATTGCCGAAACGAACTTACGTCGGGCGCTTATGACAGACCCTGACTGGACAATGTTCCTGACGCGGCCCATCAGCCTGCTGTTTCTCGTCTCGGCGGTGCTGTCGGTGGCGTGGGTCGTCTGGAAATACGATCGCAATAAAAAACTGAAAGAGAGACAAGTCTGATGCGGATACGCCACGACAATATCTATGCGTCCCGACGCTCGCCGGTTCTGGCCGAAAACGTTGTAGCGGCATCGCAACCCCTGGCGGCGCAGGCCGGTCTGTCCATGCTGGCGCGCGGCGGCAATGCTGTCGATGCTGCGCTTGCGACAGCCATCACCCTGACAGTGGTCGAGCCTACGGGAAACGGGATCGGGTCCGATGCCTTTTGCATTCTGTGGGACGGGTCCGAATTGCACGGGCTGAATGCGTCCGGCCGGTCGCCGGCCGACTGGACACCCGACCGTTTCGCCGGACGGTCGGCAATGCCCGAACGCGGCTGGGACAGTGTCACGGTTCCGGGCGCGGTCAGCGCATGGGTCGCACTGTCCGAAAGATTCGGAAAGCTTGATTTCGCAACTCTGTTCGAACCTGCCATCGGCTATGCCGAAAACGGGTTCATCGTATCCCCGATTATCGCCGAGCTATGGCGCCGCGGCGCCGAGACCCTGTCCGGGCAACCGGGATTTGCCGAGACTTTTCTTGTGAACGGAGCCACGCCCGCCGCAGGCACTCGCTTTGTCAACAAGGATATTGCGGCCACTCTGCGGCTGATTGCGGAAACGCGGGGCGAAGCATTCTACAACGGCGTTCTGGCGGAAAAAATAGCCAATGCGGCTGCCGCACATGGCGGTGCGATCACGCGCGACGATCTGTCGGCGCACAAGCCCGACTGGTGCGGTACGTTGCATCAGAGGTTCGACAACGTCGAACTGCACGAGATCCCGCCGAACGGACAGGGTATTGCCGCATTGATGGCGCTGGGAATTCTGGCTCATACGTCCATTCGCGACCACGCCGCCGACAGTGTGCAGGCGATGCACCTCCAGTGGGAGGCGATGAAGCTGGCGTTTCGGGATGTCTATGCCTACGTCGGCGACAGAGATCATATGACACCGGTGACGGCAGAGGCATTGCTGGATCAGGATTATCTGGCCGGCCGCGCCCAAGAGATCGACCCCGAAAGGGCACAGGATTTCAAATCGGGTGCGCCGTTGCATGGCGGCACCGTCTATCTGTCAGCCGCCGATGAATCGGGTATGATGGTTTCCTTCATCCAATCAAATTACGCAGGTTTCGGGTCCGGCGTTGTCGTGCCTGGCACCGGCATCCATATGCAGAACCGCGGATTCGGCTTCACGCTCGAACCCGGGCATCCCAACCAGGTCGGACCGCGCAAACGCCCTTTCCAGACGATTATACCGGGCTTTTTGATGGAGAACGGCGCACCTTTGATGAGCTTCGGCGTTATGGGCGGACCTATGCAGGCGCAAGGTCATGTGCAGATGGTGCTGCGCACGCAGCTCTGGGGACAGGATGTACAGACTGCCATCGATGCGCCGCGCTGGCGCGTGATGGACGGCCTCGAGGTCACCTGCGAAAGCGCCATGGATCCCGACTGCATCGCCGGTTTGCGCGCAATGGGTCATGTCATTGCGTTGGAAACGCCCGATAGCGCCTTCGGGTTCGGGGGGGCGCAACTTGTCCATCGCCTTGATGATTCCGCCTACGCCGCGGGATCCGATCCGCGCAAGGACGGGCAGGCAGTCGGCTATTGAGCACACGTTGAAAGGCCTTTGATCCTTTTCGTTTCGGCGTGAGCGCGGAAATACCCGTTCGTATCTTTTGAACTATCGGTAATTCCCCAGCGCCACGCCGGAGCACCCTACGGGACAGTGGTCTCAGGCGTGGACGAAATTGCTTTCTCGGTTCTGATGGACCCGGGCGACGAATGCATCATACCGGTTCCCGGCTGGTTTTGCTACACCACGATCCTGCGCGCCCGCAATGCGGTTCCGGTTAATGTTCCTCTGCTCGAGGGATCTTTCGATCTGGAGGTCGCCGCCATCGAGGCCGCCACGACCACGCAGGTTGCGCGCGGTTGGGGCTTTCCCGACGCACCGCTGCAGTATGCCGTCGCGGATCTTGAGGCCGTATCTATCGACATCGGGGCACTGCAAGGCAAGCGGGACCGGCTGCATGGCGCGCTGACCCGGTGGGACTATGCGATGACCAAACCCGCCGGCACATTCTATCTGTGGGGGCGGGCCCCCGGAGGCGATTCCGTCGCCTTCTCGAAGTCCCTGGCGGATCGCGGCGTCTTCGTCATGCCCGGAACGCTTTTCGAGCGTCCGACTGACTTCCGGATCAGCCTGACCGCAAGCGCCGGGATGATCGAGGCCAGCCTTCCGGCCTTCAAGGCCGCCGCCGGCTGACATCAACCGAAAGCTCCGGGTCCCGGCCGGTCGGCATTCCGGTCCGGACAGGCCAGGAACGCGGGCCGCGCGCCGGTAAATGCCGTCACCAGGATGCTGCGATTATCTTTCCGCCGCGCCCGAAACGGAGGCGTTCGGCAGACAGCCGCGTAGTGTTTCCACTATTTCGCCCCTGGTGCTTGCATGCCGGCGGCAGCGGGCTATATCTGCGCGAAGCGATGCGCGCGGCCCCTGTCAGACAGGCTGCGCGGGCCGTTCAGGTTACTTTCTCTGAGTCGGACAGGGTGTTCCCGCACCTTACGCTCATGACACAAACGGCCCGGTTTGTCGCCGTTGGTTATTTTCAAGGATGACGAAAAAGTGTTTCCGAAAGAATCCGAATGGCTTTGCGTCCAAATCCTCAGTATACGGTTGTGTGCAGTAGGAAAATATTTTAAATAAAGAATGCAAAATAGTGAAACCAAGGAGTCTTTGGCATGAAGGATCGATACAAGGTTTTGATATTGGGCGCTTCCTACGGGTCGCTGCTCGGTACCAAGATAGCAATGGCAGGGCATGACGTAACGATGGTCTGTCTACCGGCGGAGGCCGAGTTGTTCAACAGCGTCGGGGCCGTAATCCGCATGCCCGTCAGGGGGCGTGAAGGTCTTGTGGAAATCAACTCGAACGGCCTTCCCGGCAAGCTCGGCGCCGCCGGCACGAAGGATGTGGACCCGGCCGATTTCGATCTGGTCGCGCTTGCGATGCAGGAACCTCAATACAGCGCGCCCGGTGTCCGCGAACTGCTGGCGAAAGTCGCCGCGTCGCGCGTTCCCTGCATGTCCATCATGAACATGCCGCCGCTGCCATACCTGAAGCGCATTCCGGGGCTGGACGCCGACGCCTGCCGCGCCTGCTACACCGCCCCCGAGATCTGGGACGCGTTCGATCCCGACCTGATGACGCTTTGCAGCCCGGACCCGCAGGCCTTCCGCCCGCCCGAGGAACCGCTCAACGTTCTTCAGGTCCGCCTGCCCACCAACTTCAAGGCCGCACGCTTTCCGTCCGAGGCCCACACAGACATTCTCCGCCGCCTGCAGTCCGACATCGAGGCAGTGCGGTTCGACACGCCCGAAGGTCCTGTCGAGCTGCCGGTAAAGCTCAAGGTGCACGAGTCCGTCTTCGTTCCGCTGGCCAAGTGGAGCATGCTGATGGCGGGCAATTACCGCTGCGTCCAGCAACAGGAAATGCGTTCGATCATGAACGCGGTTCATACCGACATCGAGGAAACCCGCGCCGTGTACAACTGGGTGGTAGAGCTGTGCAAAACACTCGGCGCCAGCGAGTCCGAAATGGTTCCTTTCGAGAAATACGCCAACGCGGCGAAGTCCCTCGGCAGCCCTTCCTCGGCAGCCCGCGCCCTTGCAGGCGGCGCCCGGAATATCGAGCGCGTGGACAAGCTGGTTCAAGCGGTCGCCGCCCAGAAAGGCATGCGGCTTGACGCCGTCGACCAGACGGTCGCGCTGGTGGATTCATGGCTCGCGAAAAACAACAGGCTGCCGCTGGCTTCCTGAGGCAAGGCTCCGGCCTATACCACGGTGTCAGGCCCTGTTGCCGGATTTTTCGGCAACAGGGCTGATACCCGATCTCCAAAACATCCCATCAAGACGGCGTGCCCCTCTCGGCAGCCGCCGCCTCGCTGTTCACGGCCGGATACCGGCTTCAAGGCAAGTCCGGCGCCGATTGATCTGTGTCAATGCAGACGCCTTCGAAGTTGCATATTAATCATGGGCGGTTGCGGCCGGTCCGATGGACTGCGCCCGCCGGCAATTGATGAGTAACTCGTTCTGGAGATATTGAAATGCCACATGTTATCGTTCTCGGAGCCGGTCTGGGCGGCACGATCATGGCTTATGAACTGCGCGACAAACTGGCCAGGGAGCATGACGTTTCGGTTGTGTCACAGGGAACCAAGTATCATTTCGTGCCCTCGAACCCATGGGTCGGCGTCGGATGGCGCGACAAGGCGGCAGTCGAAGTCGATCTGGTTCCGGTGCTGAAAAAGCGCGGTATCGGGCTTCATTCGCAGGGGGCGAAGCGGGTTCATCCGGCGGAAAAACGGATCGAACTGAACGACGGCACCTCCGTCACCTATGATTACCTGGTGATCGCGACGGGGCCGGAACTCGCCTTCGACGAGATCGAGGGCCTAGGCCCGGATGCCAACACCCAATCCGTCTGCCATGTCGACCATGCCCTGCAAACCAAGGCAGCGGTGGACGCCATCATCGCCAATCCCGGACCGGTCGTGGTCGGCGCGGTTCAGGGCGCATCGTGCTTTGGCCCGGCCTACGAATTCGCCTTCATCCTGGACAAGGCCTTGCGGGACGCAAAGGTCCGCGACCGCGTGCCGATGACATTCATCACTTCGGAGCCTTATGTCGGGCACCTCGGCCTGGACGGGGTTGGCGACACCAAGGGCCTGCTGGAAAGCGAACTGCGCGAACATCACATCAAGTGGATCTGCAACGCCCGCGTCGACAAGGTCGAGCCGGACAAGATTCTGGTGTCCGAGATGGCCGAGGACGGATCGGTCAAGCAGGCCCACGAGGTCCCGCAGAAATTCACGATGATGCTGCCGGCCTTCCGCGGGGTCGGGGCCGTGTTCGGCATCGAAGGCCTGACCAATCCGCGCGGCTTCATTCTGGCCAACGAGTACCAGCAGAATCCGACCTTTCCCGAGGTTTTCTCGATCGGCGTCTGCGTCGCCATTCCGCCCGTCGGGAAAACGCCCGTGCCTGTCGGTGTGCCGAAAACCGGTTTCATGATCGAATCGATGGTCACCGCGACGACGCATAATATCGACCGCCTGATTTCCGGAAAGCAACCCAACGCCCAAGCCACGTGGAATGCCGTCTGCCTTGCCGATTTCGGCGACTCGGGCATCGCCTTTGTGGCGCAACCGCAGATCCCGCCCCGCAACGTCAACTGGTCGTCCTCGGGCAAGTGGGTTCACGCCGCAAAGATCGGTTTCGAGAAATACTTCCTGCACAAGATCCGTGTAGGGAAATCGGAAACCTCTTACGAAAGGCTGGCCCTGCACCTTTTGGGTATCGAAAAGTTGAAGGCTATTGAAGTCTCGCCTGACGATATTAGCTAATTCGCAAATAACAATGTGACCGTTCTCAACCTAAGGAAATGAAAATGACACTTGATCGCGCTGTACTGGCCTTTGCCGGCATTATGGTCCTCCTGTCGCTGGTGCTGACCTATTGGGTATCGCCGCTGTTCGTCTGGTTCACCGTCTTTATCGGACTGAACCTGCTGCAATCCGCGTTCACCGGATTCTGCCCTGCCGCCATGATCTTCAAGAAACTGGGATTCAAGCCCGGCCAGGCATTCTGAGAAGGGCCGGTATCGGCCTTTCGGAACATGTTTTCCCGAAACCGGACGGGAGGCCGCACGGCCTCCCGTTTTTCATTCCTGTTGCCGCCGGCTTGACACAAATCAAGGAAAACTCCGGCTGAAGCTGTACAAGGGCCCCACGAGTATGCCTTGGGAGGGGTAATGCAAAAAACACAGAATCCACTCGAGACCGTGGCCGGCGCCTTTGAACAGAGAATGGAAAAACGGCGCCGGATGCTGAAAGCGACAGGCGCGGAGCTGCCGGAGAATTCCGCGATCCGCGATATGCTGGACGCATTTCCGCAAAGCGTGATCAACTGCTATTCCTGCGAGAATGACGACCTGTGCCTGACATGGCTGGATGAAAACGAGACCGCCCCGACGCCGCCCGATTTCTGTCCGAACCGCGACCTGATCCTCGCGATACTGGAGCGGGACGACTAGGCTTGCCGGCTGTCCGCCTGACCTGTCACACTGAATATGAAACGGCCCCGAAACCTGCCACCCGATCCATCCGGCGCGGGTTTTCCGCATGCTTGCGGTTCTGCCGCTCCTGAACTCAGCGGTTGACAGCATTCTCTTTCCCGCTCTATCACTGGCGCCATACAGGGGAGTCCCGCTTTGGGGACTGAGAGGCTGATAGTGCATATGCACGGCGCAGCGACCCTTTGAACCTGACCCAGTTGATACTGGCGTAGGAAGTAGCGGACAGCCCCCGAAAGCCGGTCTGTCCACGCGGGTCAAGACCCCGTTTCCTGCCTGATTTCGTCTGTTGGTCTTTTTGAGTGGAACGCTTGAGGAGAGCCCGAATGAATATCCCCACCCCAAAAATCACCGCCGGCAGCCTGCCCGCATCGCGCAAGATCCATGTGAACGGCACGCTCTATCCCGATGTCCGCGTGCCGATGCGCGAAATATCCGTGCATCCGACAGCCGGCGAGTCGCCCTTGCCGGTTTATGACAGCTCCGGCCCCTACACGGATGAAACCGTGCAGACAGATATCAGCAAAGGCCTGCCTCAGCTGCGCCGCGACTGGATTCTGGCGCGTGGCGATGTCGAGGAATACGAGGGCCGCGAGATCATCGACGCCGACAACGGCTTTGTGTCGGGCGACCGGCTGACGCCGGAATTCCCGGTCAAGCCGCGCCCGCTGCGCGCGAAGGACGGCAAGGCGGTGACGCAGCTGGCCTATGCCCGCGCGGGCATCGTGACGCCGGAGATGGAGTTCATCGCCATCCGCGAAAACCAGCTGCGCGAGGCGGTCGGACCCCGCGACGGCAATGATTTCGGCGCCAACATCCCCGACTACGTCACGCCGGAATTCGTCCGCGACGAGGTTGCGGCAGGCCGCGCCATCATTCCCGCCAACATCAACCATCCCGAGACCGAACCGATGATCATCGGGCGGAATTTTCTGGTCAAGATCAATGCCAATATGGGCACCTCCGCCGTCACCTCCTCGATGGAGGAAGAGGTCGACAAGATGGTCTGGTCGATCCGCTGGGGCGCCGACACCGTCATGGACCTGTCCACAGGCCGCAACATCCACAACACCCGCGAATGGATCATCCGCAACAGCCCCGTTCCCATTGGAACCGTGCCGATCTATCAGGCGCTGGAAAAAGTGAACGGCATCGCCGTGGACCTGACATGGGAGGTGTTCCGCGACACGCTGATCGAACAGGCCGAGCAGGGCGTGGACTATTTCACCATCCACGCCGGCGTGCGTCTGCACATGGTGCCGATGACCGTGAACCGGGTTACCGGCATCGTGTCGCGCGG
>JBFIHV010000034.1:0-13457 GCA_041601595.1 Amylibacter sp.
ATACGATCCGCGGTTCGAACTGGGTGAAACGCTGGCAGAGGCGCAAAAGCCGGTCAGTCTGAACCACCCTCATTGCGCCAAGTTCTGCGTTCTGGGCGGCGCTTCCTGCTCCGTCTAGCGGGCGCGCAGGGCGTCCTGCAAGATCCGGCGCACAACGGACATATCGACGTCGCGGCTGACAAAACTGTCACCGATATCGCGCGCCAGAATGAAGGCGATCCTGCCGTCGCGGACCTTCTTGTCCTGCCCCATCAGGTCGATCAGGCCGTCCGCATCCGGCAGGTCGCCGTCGATGTCGGACAGATCGGTTTTCATTCCCATGGATTTGAGGTGCTGGCGCACGCGGCTGGTCGCCTCCTGCGAACACAGGCCCAGTGCCTCCGAGGTCTGAAAGGCAAGCGCGCATCCGATAGCGACGCCCTCGCCATGCAGCAACCGGTCGGAATAGCCGGTGGCGGCCTCCAGAGCGTGGCCGAAGGTATGTCCGAGGTTCAGCAACGCCCGGTCGCCGCGCTCCCTTTCGTCCCGCGCCACAATATCCGCCTTCATCTGACAGGACCGCTTGACCGCATGGCAGCGCTTTTCCACATCGCCGGCGGCAAGGTCCGGGCCGTTCTCCTCCAGCCAGCCGAAAAACGCCGCATCGCCCAAAAGGCCGTATTTCACGACCTCGCCGTAGCCTGCCAGGAAATCCCGTGGCGCAAGCGTCCCCAGAGCGCCTACATCGGCCAGAACCATTTTCGGCTGATAGAACGCGCCCACGAGATTCTTGCCATGGGGCGAGTTGATGCCGGTCTTGCCGCCGACCGAACTGTCGACCTGCGCCAGCAGGGTCGTGGGTATCTGAATGAAATCCACGCCGCGCCGCATGATCGCGGCGGCAAATCCCGCCAGATCGCCGATCACGCCGCCGCCAAAGGCGATCACCATGTCGTCGCGCTCCACCCGCTGGTCCAGCAGCCATTCGACGCTGTGCTGGAGCTCGGCCCAGTTCTTGGTCGCCTCTCCGGCAGGCAGGGTCAGGGCCGAAGCTTCGATGCCGGCCGACGACAAACCTGAAACCAGAGCCTCAAGGTGCAAGGCCGCCACGGTCTCGTCCGTGATCACCGCAACGCGCTTGCGGGTCAGCAACGGGGCGATCAGCGAACCGGACTGCCGCAGCAGATCCGTTCCGATCAGGATGTCGTAGGACCGGTCGCCCAAGTCGACGTGCACCGTCTGTGTCATGTACCAACCTCCTCCACGCCACTGACAGGGCTGTTCACCAAGGCTTTCAGAACCTTGTCGGTCATCTGTTCCAGCGAAAGGCCCCGCTCGGCCTCTACGACCAGTTCTGCCTTCTGGTAGAACGGCAGGCGCGCCTCGTAAAGTTCCCGCAGCTTTGCCTTCGGGTCCGGCACCCGCAAGAGCGGACGCGTATCCTTGTGTTTGACCCGGTCCCAGAGCAGGTCCAGATCGGCCTTCAGCCACACCGCTACACCGAATTCCGAAATCAGGCGCCGGTTTTCCGCGGACAGGTAGGCGCCGCCACCGGTGGACAGCACGCAGGGCGGGCCCTTCAATAGACGCTCGAGCACCTGTGTTTCCTTCAGGCGGAAGAACGGTTCGCCGTCACGTTCGAATATCTCGGCAATCGACATGTTCGCGGCGCGGACCATTTCCTGATCCGAATCCACAAACGGCACACCAAGGCGCGAAGCCAGCAGCGTCCCGACGGCAGTCTTGCCCGCACCCATCAGCCCAACCAGAACCAAGGTTTTTGAAAGGTGATAGGTCAAACGTGCCTCCAGATAGCAAGTTTTTGCCGTGTTGCCCCCGAACGACGTTTTCTTTTGCCATATTGGAGCGTATTTCTATGCTAGCCGTGAGGTGATAACAGTAATTTAGGCCAAGGCAAGGCTGATCGAAGATTCAAACAGCAGGAATTTGTGTCATGGGGCGTTTATTGAAGTATCTCGTTTATCTCGCTGTGCTTCTGGCTCTCGGAATTCTGGGATATGCCTATCTGGGCGACATGTCCGCACCGCAGACCGAAGTGAGCGTCCCAGTGGAGCCTCAATGAAGCCCCTGATTGCGGCGGCGGCACTACTGGCGCTTGGCGCCGAGGGGATGGCGCAGCAAAGCGCCCCTGTTCCGCTGGCCCCGACGATTCCCAAGGTTGCGCCCCGAAAGACCAACGAAGTCCGACTCATCGACGAATTGATCAGCGTTTCCCCGATCGACGGCGTGCGCACCGACGCCGTCGGCCTGTTCCCGGCTGAAAAGGTCGGCATCGACGCCGATTTCTGGGGGCAGAGCACGGCCGAAACGCTTTCGCCGCTGATTTCCCGTTTCTCGACCAACGCCATGGCCTCGGTCAAGGCGCTGAAAATGCGGGTCATCCTGGCGGAACTGGACCCACCGCAAACCCGAGAGGACTCGTCGCAGATTTTGGTGGCCCGACTCGATTACCTGATTTCAGCCGGCGCGCTGGAACAGGCGGAGGCGCTGCTGCATCTGGCCAATGCGGCGGAACCCGAACTCTACAAACGCTGGTTCGACGTCGGCCTGCTGTCGCAACGCGCCGAGCGGGTCTGTCAGGCGACACTGCGGAACATGGAATTCGCGCCGAGCTACGCCCACAGGGTGTTCTGCCTTGCCCGCGACGGCCGCTGGTTCGACGCGGCGCTGACCCTGAACGTCGGTCAGACGCTGGACCTGATAGACGAGATGGACGTGGAATTGCTGCAACGGTTTCTAGACCCCGAGCTGTTCGACGGGTCGCCGCCGCCCCTGACCGCGGAACGGTTGACGCCCCTGCGTTTCGTGCTTTACGAGGCCCTGGGCGAACCGCGGGCAATCGGCACCCTGCCGCTGGCCTATCTGCATGCAGACCTGCAAAACCGAGTCGGCTGGCGCGACCGGTTGGAAGCAACCGAGCGCCTGGTCCAGTCGCAGGCCTTTGGCCCCGGCATGCTGGATTATCTGTACACCGAGGCAAAGCCGGCGGCCTCAGGCGGGATTTGGGATCGGGTTCACGCCTATCAGGATCTGCGTCAGGCCCTGCTGGACAAGGACACCGCGCGTCTGGACGGGGCTCTTGCGGAAGCGATGGCTGTCTTCGGCAATACCGGATTGTTGTATGCGCTGGCCAAGCAGTTGGCTCCATATTGGGCGGGCATCGAACTAGACGCGAAATCGGCAGACATGCATTTCCTGTTGTCGGCCATGGCGGCCGACGGCTTGCCGACACCGGCAGTACCCCGGTCAGGATCGGACATGCTCGTCTTCATCAGCGACATCCTGAGCGACGCCGCATTCGCCAAGCCGAAAACGCCGCTCCAGTCCGCGATCAAGCGCGGCCTGACCGAGGCGCACCAGACGCTGGACCTCAACGGATTCGCCACAGACCAGCACAAGGGACAAAGCGTTCTGCGCGCCCTCGAACTGCTGGAGGTCGGCGGCACCAGCAATCCCGCGAATGTGGAACTGGTTCTGGCCGTCCTGTCAAACGCGGGGCTGCACCGGGATGCGCGGGCCATCGCCGTGGAAATCCTTGTGAACAGCCATGTTTCGGCATGACGCCGGCGAACTGGATACCTGTCTTCCTCGAAGCCATTCAGGCCGAACATAATGCGGCGGACAACACCCTGCTGGCCTATCACCGCGACCTGACATCGTTTGCCGATTATCTCGCGGGCCTCGACCGAGAGTTTGGCAGCGCCAGCCGCGAAGACATAGAGCAATACCTCGTTTCGCTGGCCGGCGACGGCATGGCGGGCGCCACGCGCGCGCGCCGCCTTTCGGCGATCCGGCAGATCTATCGCTTTGCCTTCGAGGAAGGCTGGCGGGACGACAACCCCGCCGCACAGGTCAGGGGCCCGAAGCCCGGAAAGCACCTGCCCCAGACGCTCAGCGAGCAGGAGGTGGACCGCCTGCTGGAAGCCGCCATAACCACGGGCAGGACGCCGCTCGACCGCGCGCGGAACACCTGTCTGATGCAGTTGCTATATGCCACCGGCATGCGGGCCTCGGAACTCGTGTCCCTGCCCTATGCCGCCGTTCAGGGCAACCCCGATATGGTTCTGGTCAAGGGCAAGGGCGGCAAGGAACGGCTGGTGCCGCTGTCCGCGCCCGCAAAACTGGCGATCGCGGCCTATCTGGACGCCCTGCGCGGCCAGCAGGAGGCGCAATCCCTGAAAAAACCGCCCACCTTCCTGTTTGCCTCGCGCGGCAAGCTCGGGCATCTGACGCGCATCCGCTTCTATACCCTGATCAAGGAAATCGCCGTCACCGCCGGCATAGACCCGAACCGGGTCACGCCGCACGTTCTGCGGCACGCCTTTGCCACGCACCTGCTGGCACACGGGGCCGACCTTCGGATTATCCAGATGCTCCTCGGCCATGCGGATATCGCCACGACCGAAATTTACACACATGTCCTAGACGAAAAATTGCGCAATCTGGTCCTGCAAAATCATCCGCTGAAGGACGGCTAGCCGCGGCGCATCTCGGGCGGCAGCGTATCCTCGCTGGGCCAGTAGCCCGAAGTCAAGGTTTGGTGGTAGCCTTGGGTCAAACCGGATCGCTCCATGGCTTTGACCTGTGCATCAATATCATAGTTTAGAATCTTGTTTTCAATTGATTTACCGGACACGGTCACATAGTTTGTTTGAGCGTGACCAGAGTTATCCGGCATCCCGATCGCACCTGCGTTGACCCACGTCACACCGTCCACCTCGGCCTGGAATGCGATGCCGGAGTGGCCGGACACCACCCGATCCATCGCGCCGACTTCCCTTTCCAGAACTTTGATTTCGAAACGAAAAACTTCAAATGGCGTTGTCGGCCAAAGGAATTTCGAAATGTCCGAGGCCCCTCCGTGCACAACCGCATAGCGCAACCCGTTGTGGCGAAAAACAATTCTGTCCGGCAACTGCCCCATCCAGACCTTAGCCTCTGCGGAAACAGTCTTGCGGGCATGTGCATACCAGGCTTGCGACAGCACGGAGCATTGCGAGCCTTCTTCATAGCCACAACCGCAATCGGGTGCGTCTTCCGCCAATCGCGCCTCGCAATTGCCCTTCAGAACGGGGCAGCCCCAGTTGCGGATACGCTCGACGCACCCTGCCGCATCGGCGCAATAGGCCACAATATCGCCAGTGCATATCGCGTTTTCGGGTGGAATTCCGGCCTCTTCGGCACGGTTGATCAAGGCATCCAGCGCGTTCAGGTTCGAGTAAACGCCGCCGAACAACAGCAGGTTCCCGGTGAGTTCACCCAAATCAATTATCCGCAAAGGTCAGCCTTCTCTTGATGCAGGTCCCATGTATGCCTTAAATGACGCGTAGTTCAGGTTTATCGTTTATGCAAGGAACCCCCTCCCATGGAAATCGCATCTGGCGAATTTGTGATGTTCGACATTGGCTTCTGGCTTACCAGCGCAGCCATTGTCGGATTGCTGGGCATTTCGGCGTTTTTCTCCGGCTCTGAAACCGCGCTGACGGCGGCCAGTCGCGGCAAGCTGCACAGCATGGCGGACAAAGGGTCCAAGGGGGCGCAGGTCGCACTCAGCCTGACGGAAAACAGCGAGCGCCTGATAGGATCGATCCTGCTGGGCAATAACCTGGTCAATATTCTTGCGACCGCGCTGGCGACCAACCTTTTTTCGCGCATGTTCGGCGACAGCGGCATTTTCGTGGCAACCCTGATCATGACGTTGCTGGTGCTGATCTTTGCGGAGGTCCTGCCAAAGACCTACGCCATCAACCACTCCGAAACCGCCGCGAACTTCCTGTCCCGCCCGATTTCGCTGTTCGTCAAGGTCATCGCGCCCGCTGTGTTCGCAATCCAGTTTATCGTCGCGGCGCTGCTGTGGCTGTTGGGCACCCGGTCGGCCAAAGGTGACAACTCCATGGCGACGCAAGAGGAAATTGCCGGCGCGATCGCCTTGGGACATGTCGAAGGCACCGTTCACAAGGCGGATCGCGACCGCCTTCTGGGAGCGCTGGACCTGAAACACCGCGAGGTGGAAGAGATCATGCTGCATCGCTCCGACATCGAAATGATCGACGCGGACGCCGACCCGGACGAGATCGTCCGCCAATGCCTGAGTTCGCCCTATACGCGACTGCCGATCTTCAAGGGCGACCAGGAAAACATCATCGGGGTCGTTCACGCCAAGGACCTGTTGCGCTCCGTCGAGACCCTGTTGCGCAGTGGCAAGGAAGGCACCAAACGCATTGCCAAGCTGAACATCATGGAAATTGCGATGAAGCCGTATTTCGTGCCGGAAACAACACCGCTCGATGATCAGATGCGCGAGTTTCTGCGCCGCAGGACGCATTTTGCGCTGGTGGTGGACGAATACGGCGCGTTGCAGGGCCTGATCACGCTCGAAGATATTCTGGAAGAGATCGTCGGCGAAATCTCGGACGAGCACGACATAGATTTCGACGAGGCGGCCAAGCGCGACAAAGAGGGCAACTACCTTGTCGACGGCAGCATGACGATCCGCGACCTGAACCGCGCGCATGAATGGTCGATGCCGGATGACGAAGCGAACACCGTCGCGGGCCTTGTGATCCACGAAGCCCAGACCATTCCGACCGTCGGCCAGGTATTCGTCTTCCACAATTTCCGCTTCGAAGTGGTCGAACGCGACCAGAACCGCATCACCAAGCTGAAGGTGAAGCCGCTCTAGCCGCCTGTCTCGGGCTACCTTTTCAGGCTTCCGAGGATGCCGCGGATAAGCTGCTGGCCTGCCCGCGACCCCAGCGAGCGGGCCAGTGACTTGGTGAAGGCCATCGTAACGCTGTCGCTGCGCGACGAACGCGAACGCGCTGTCTGGCGGCTGCTGCCGGCGTCATAGCGGCGTGCGTGTTTCAGGGCCGCATCCTCCGCTGCCTGCCTTTCCGCCGCCTCTTCGGCCCGGCGGGCCTCTTCCGCAGCTTGCTCGGCGCGCCTTGCCAATATCTCGTGGGCCGAATCGCGATCCAGATACGCCTCGTAAATTCCGGCCACCGGCGAACGGCCAACAACTGCGGCGCGCTCCGCGTCCGTGATCGGGCCAAGCTGCGATGACGGCGGGCGGATCAGCGTGCGCTGCACCACAGAGGGCATTCCCTTTTTCTCGAGCGTCGAAACCAGGGCCTCGCCAACGCCGAGTTGCGTGATCGCCTCGGCGGTCTCGAAATCAGGATTGGTTCGAAAGGTTTCGGCGGCGAGCTTCAGCGCGCGCTGGTCCCGTGGCGTAAAGGCCCGCAACGCATGCTGAACCCGATTGCCGAGCTGGCCGAGAATGTCCTCGGGCACATCCGCGGGATTCTGGGTCACGAAATACACCCCGACGCCCTTGGACCGGATCAGCCGCGCCACCTGTTCCACCTTGTCCAAAAGCGCCTTGGGCGCGTCGTCGAACAGCAGATGCGCCTCGTCGAAGAAGAACACCAGCTTCGGTTTGTCCGGGTCCCCGACCTCGGGCAAGGTCTCGAACAGCTCGGACAATATCCACAACAGGAACGTGGCATAGAGCCGTGGCGACCCCATCAGCCTGTCGGCCGCCAGAATGTTGATCCGGCCCTGCCCGCCCGGCGTCGTCGCCATCAGGTCGGACAGTCCCAACGCCGGTTCGCCGAAGAAGGCCTCGGCCCCCTGATTTTCCAGCACCAGCAAACGGCGCTGGATCGCGCCGACCGAAGCGGTGCCGACATTGCCGTAGCGCAGGGACATCTCGTCGGAATTCTCCCCCAGCCAGACCAGCATCGCCCGCAGGTCCTTGAGGTCGAGCAAGGCCAGCCCCTGCTCGTCTGCGACGCGGAACGCGATGTTCAGCACGCCTTCCTGGGCCTCGGTCAGTTCCATCAGGCGCGCCAGCAACAGCGGTCCCATTTCGGTGACAGTTGTCCGTACCGGATGGCCCTGTTCGCCGAACAGGTCCCAGAAAGTCACCGGAAAGGCCTCGTAGCCGAAATCCTCGAACCCTATCGTTGCGGCGCGGGTGGTGAATGCCTCGTGCAGTTTGAAATCCGGCGAGCCGGCCTTTGCCAGCCCCGCCAGATCGCCCTTCACGTCCGACAGGAAAACCGGAACACCGGCGTTCGAAAAGCTCTCGGCGAGGATTTGCAGGGTGACGGTCTTTCCGGTGCCCGTCGCGCCGGCAATCAGCCCGTGCCGGTTCGCGTATTTGAGAATCAGATGCTGTGGCTCACGGTAACCGTTCCCGCCGCCACCGATAAAAAGACGATCGACCTCTGACATATAATTTCCTTGCTCCGGAGCTTTCCCATCATCATGGCCATGATCTGTGCAATGGCAAGGATTCGTGTTGGCGACACCTGGGATCGTATAATAAATGCCAATTTTTTATACGTTTGCGCAAAAAATCTGGTCAGAATCTCCGGCTGAAAACTGTTGACGCAAAAGGTGTTCTGAAATAGCGTTCGGCCATAAGTCGGCTGGTCCGACGGGGAGAGCCAAAATGGCAAGAAAAGACACACTCTGGTGTGTCTTTTCTTTTTCCGCCAGGAACCGACCATCCTGCAGTTCTTTGCCGACGAAAATTTAACCCCTGACATCAGGCCGCCATACAGGTATTAGTCTGCCTGAAACGAATAAATTACAGGTTTGCAAATGAAGCATATTATGCGCGTTACAATGATCCTGACATCTCTGCTGCTGGCCAGCATGTCGATGGCTCAGGATGCCGCGAAGGATACGGAACAGAAACCTTCCGCGGAAGAGGCCTTTCCGGTTGCCAAGGAACCTGCTGACGGCCCCTATATCAAGGCGACTTTCAGTTCTTGGGAAATCCGCTGCATCAAACTTGAAAGCGGGGAAAATTGCAGCCTTTATCAGCTGATAAAAGACGATAACGGCAACCCGACGGCCGAAATCAGCATTGTTGCGCTGCCCGAAGGACAAGAGGCCAAGGCCGGTGCCACTTTCGTTTCGCCGCTGGCCACCCTGCTGACGCGCGGGGTCGCATACAGCATCGATTCAGACCGGGCCCGGCGCTATAACTTCAATTGGTGCGACCGTGGCGGTTGCGTGTCCCGCTTCGGGTTCAGCGGCGAGGAAATCGAGTTCATGAAGAACGGCAAGGTTGGGACTTTCACGATCGTGGCGCTGGCGGCCCCCGACAGCCCGCTGGCCCTCAAGATGCCGCTGGACGGATTTACGGACGCGTGGAACGCTCTCTCCGAGAAATAGGACCGGGAGCGCTCCGGGCAATTCTGAGAACAGGCCGCATGTTTCCGCATGTGGCCTTTTTCATTCAGACAGCGGTCAGAGCGATAACCGCATTCAACCCGCCGAAGGCAAAGGCGTTGCTCAGCGCCGCGGTCACTTTGGCCTCGCGCGCGGTGTTCGGAACGCAATCGATATCGCATTCGGGGTCCGGCCTCTGGAACCCGATCGTCGGCGGCACGACACCGTGTTTCAGCGCCGAAATGCAGGCCAGCAACTCGACCGCACCCGTGCCGCCGATCAGGTGGCCGTGCATCGACTTGGTCGAGGACACCATCAGCTTGCCGGTATGATCGCCGAACACCTTGCGCAGAGCCTTGACCTCGGTCCGGTCATTGGCGGTCGTGCCCGTGCCGTGCGCGTTTATGTAGCCGACGTCCTCCGTGTTCAGGCTCGCGTCACGCAAAGCGCCCGCAATCGCCCGCGCCGCGCCGTCCGCGTCGGGCATCACGATGTCACCCGCGTCGGAACTCATGGCGAAGCCCTTGACCTCGCAGAGGATATCGGCGCCACGCGCGCGCGCATGCTCGTATTCCTCAAAAACGAATACCGCGCCGCCTTCGCCCTGCACCATGCCGTTCCGGGTGGCGCAGAACGGGCGGCAGCCGTCTTTGGACATCACGCGCAGGCCTTCCCACGCTTTGATCCCGCCAAGGTTCAGCATGCTTTCGGTTCCGCCGGTGACCATCACGCGGGCCATGCCCGACCGGACCATCTGGAACGCATGTCCCATGGCGTGATTGGACGATGCGCAGGCCGTCGCCATGGTGAAGGTCGGG
The DNA here is from genome assembly GCA_041601595.1 of Amylibacter sp. Classification (GTDB taxonomy): domain Bacteria; phylum Pseudomonadota; class Alphaproteobacteria; order Rhodobacterales; family Rhodobacteraceae; genus Amylibacter. Next base: position 10,005 of record JBFIHV010000034.1, read on the forward strand.
CCGCGCAGTTTATGCGTCATCGAAACATGCGAGGCGGCGGCGCTGTTCATCAGGCGCGGCACGACGAAGGGATGCACCCTGTTCTTGCCTTCCTGATACAAGGCGCGAAAACTGGCGTCCTGCGTGCTGAGTCCACCGCCGGCGGTGCCGAGCACGACGCCGGATCTTTCGGAGAGTTCTTCGTCGAATTCCAGCCCCGATTGCGCAATTGCCTCTTTTGCGGCGAGCAATGCAAATTGGGTAAACGGATCATACAGCGTCAGTTGCTGGCGGTCGAAATAGTCGTTTTCGTCGTAATTCCTGATCTGGCCGCCAATTCCGATCGACAGGCGCTCGACGCCTTCGAATTCCATCGGACCGATACCCGACCGGCCGGCCTGCATCGCCTCGATCGTGCCCGACGCGGACAGGGCCAGCGCGTTGACCGCGCCCTGCCCCGTGATGACGACGCGATGCATGCGCCCTATTCCGATTTCGCAGCGACGATGCGCGCCACGCCATCCACGATGGATCGCACCGAAGAAATATCGAAATCGGACGCCTGAGGTTCGTTCGCGTTAAAGGGAATTTCTATATCGAAGGCTTCCTCGATTGCAAAAACCGCTTCGACGAGCGCCATGCTGTCGATGCCCAGATCCTCGAGCGTCGCATCCATCGCCACGTCCTTGGGTTCCAGAAGCGCTTGTTCTGCAATGATGCCTATTATTCTGTCTTCAAGGGACACGATACATTCCAAGCTTTGACCAGACTTGAGTGTGCTTACCGATTTTCACCGTTTTTGGAAATGATTTTCTCCAGCCCTGCGACCTTGGCGACCAGACGCGGCAAGCGACGCAATGCCTTGTAGGCTTCGATGTTGAGGTCCATGCGCATGGCCGGATTGCCCATCATGACACGTCCCGAAGGAACATTGCTCGAGATGCCGGATTTTCCCGCCACGATCACATCGGACCCGATCGTCAGATGGTCCGCGACGCCGACCTGGCCGCCCAGGACGACGCGGTCGCCCACCACGGTGCTGCCGGCAATGCCGACCTGACCGCAGAGCAGGCAGTGTTGCCCGACGCGGACGTTGTGCCCAACCTGCACCTGATTATCCAGTTTGGTGCCGTCACCTATTTCTGTGTTGGCGATGGTTCCCCGGTCGATGGTGCAGTTCGCGCCCACTTCCACCCTGTTGCCCAGCACGACCGAGCCCAGCGAATTGATCCGCACGAACCCTTGGGTTTTTCCCAGTTCGGAAATCCTGCCGGAGGTCTTGGCCTCCTCGATCGCGCCCGGTTTCGGGGTTACGTAGGAAAAGCCGTCGGCGCCTATGACCGCGTTGGGCTGGCAAATGAAGCCGTCCCCGATTTCCACCCGCGCCCCGATGCGCACGCCGGAATACAACAACGGATCATTCCCGATCCGCGCATCCTCGGCGATCGAGCAATGCGACGCGATCCGGGCATTCGCGCCGATTACGGCACGGGCCCCGATGACCACAAAAGGACCGATCGCGGCATTCTTTCCGATTTGGGCGGTCGAATCGACAATCGCGGTCGGATGGATGCCGACAGGAATTTCCGGCCGTTTCTCGAAAAACTCGCTGACGCCGGAAAGAACATAGCGCGACCTCGGCGCGAAAATGACGGCCACCAGCCCCATTGCCTGCCAGTCGGCATCGGGCCAGACCACGGCGGCGCGGGCGCCGGAAGCCTTCAAAGCGTCGCCGTATTCAGGCTCCATCGCAAGGGCCAGCGCATCCGGCCCCGCGCCCGCCGGTTCCGAAACGCCGGTTATGACGCAGTCGGGATCGCCATCGAATTCCGCGCCGATGGCGTCGGCAACCTGCTTGATGGTATAGCTTTCCATTCGGGACCTCTGACAACAAAGGGACGCCGGGTACGGCATCCCCGAACCCGCTTGATGCAGGTTTTACCCGCGTGTCGCCTGCATGACCACCCCTGCTTTTGCCAGGGCGTTGAAGACGGTCACGTCGCGGCCGTAGACATCGGCGCGGTAATTCACCTCTCCGTCCTCGTCCACGAATGCGGTGCTGTAGGTAACGTAGACCGGAATCGACGTCTGCAGGTTCACATAGGTCTCCCGACCGGTGTCCAGATGGCGCTTGAAGAAGCCCTGCGGGTCGGCCGTCTGCCGCTGAAGCAGCTTGTAGGCGAAATCGAACGGCTTCTGCACGCGGATGCAACCGTGGCTGAAGGTCCTGATGTCCTTGCTGAAAAGGCTCTTTGCCGGCGTGTCGTGCAGATAGATGTTGAAACGGTTGGGGAACATGAACTTGACCCGCCCCAGCGCGTTGTCGGGGTCAGGCTGCTGCTTGATATTATAAGGAAAATTCTTCGCGCTATAGGCGGACAAATCCAGACTGGCCGGATTTACCTGCGCGCCCGCCTCGTTGAACATCTTCATGTTCTGGCGGCTCAGGAACCCGGGGTCTTCCTGAAGAATCGGCAGGTATTCCTTGCCGGCGATCGAGGCCGGGACATGCCATGTCGGGTTGATGACCATATGTGTCATCTCGTCATAGAACTCGGGCGTCTGGTCCTTGCGGGTCACGCCGACGACGACACGGGACGTGAAACTGGCCCTGCCGTTGTCATACATCGACACCGTGAAATCGGGGATATTGACAACGATATGCCGCGCGCCCCGCTCGAAGTTCAGCCAGCGCTGACGCTCCAGATTGACCATTACCTTCACCATCCGGTCCTGCGGCGTGATGTTTATGAAATCGATTGTGGTTCTGCCGACGATACCATCCGTGTTCAGACCGTGGTCGAGCTGGAACTGCTGCACCACACGAAACAGACGCTCGTCGAAATCAGGGCTGTTGCCCAGGTTTCCGTAGCCCATGGCCGACAGGCGTTCGCGCAGAATCTGGACATTGCCGTTTGTCATGCCGGGTTTCAAGGTCGCAACGGGCAGTTGCGGGCCGAAGTCGCCGCGCGCGACCAAACGCGACAGCGCCTCGCGCTCCTCCAGCAACCGGCGATATTCCCGACTGCTTGGCGCAAGCGCTTCAAAGAACGCGGGTCCTGTGCTCTTGGACATGGCATCCAGCAAAGACGCCTCGCTTAAGCGCCGCTGCCGCACAGCTATGTTCTTGTCGAGTCTGGAAGCGTTCAACACGCCGGAACTGATATCCTGCGCATAACGCAGGAACGCCTTCGAGGCGATGACCTCGGCCACGGCCTGCTGCTCGTCCGTACGCGATCTTTGCAGGGCATCGTCAAGTTCCGCGACCCGGTAGGTCGCTGTCGGAAGCGCATGATCGCCGGATTGCTCAAGGGCCTCGATCAGCGCGCCGCGCCGCGTCCGGTTGTCCCTGCCGACCCACATGGGTTCGTAATTCCTGCTGGCGTAGAACTCTTTTATCGCCTGATCCGAGCGTGACAGACCTGAAACTGTCTGGGCGATAAACTGATTCACCGCGCTCTGGGCTGAAACCGG
>JBFIHV010000035.1:0-13402 GCA_041601595.1 Amylibacter sp.
GTGATGACCGGGCCGGGGCCGCCGCTGCGCATGGCGACGACGCGCGGGTCGATGACGATGTAGAACAGGGGCTTGAAGCCGCTCGCCTCGATTTTCGGGTGCACCTGCGATTTCCATTCGTCGGAAGAGACCAGATTGACGAAACGCTGGTTGGAGCCGCAGAAATAGGGCAGGTTGATCAGGTCGATGTTGGCCGAGAAGGGCGCGAAGTTCGACAGCGAATGCTGGGCCGCCTGGATGGTTCCGCCCTGAACCTTCTGGACGAGCGCGCCGCCGGCACCGAGCTGTCCGCCGGGGGCGAGCTTGACATAGACCTTGCCGTTGGTGGCGTTCTGGATGTTTTCCTTGAAATCCAGTTGCATGATCGGATAGCTGCGGTCCGCAGTCATCGCATAGGCGGTTGCGATCGTCATCACGTGTTCGGCGGCCGCCTCGCGTTCCTTTTCCTCGTTCGCGGCCTGCGCCACGGCCTTGTCGGACCAGAGGACCCCTGCGCCGCCTGCCACCATGGCGGCGGTGAACGCGCCGGTTCCCGTGAGTTTCAGAAAATTGCGGCGCTCGGCCGACTGGATTTCAGTTTCTTTCGTCATCGTATTTCCTCCCAGATGTCGATTACTTGCCTTGAGATTTTCTATCCGCTGCTTCCCGCCGGAGAATTTCCAGAACGAAGAAGATCACTGCCGCCAGAAGCGTCAGCATTTCCGGAACGTTCCCGAGGTTCGGCTTTATGCCCAAGGACCCGAGCAGGACGTTCAGAATAAAAACTGCGAACAGTGCCGCTGAAACCCAAAGGTACATGCTCTCTCCCTCCGACTGGACGATCCGGCGAATCTCGGACCTGTTTGAGTGTAAGCGCTTACATAAAAATATGCAAGCGCTTACATTGCGCATTTGCGCGGAGGTTACTATAGTCTTTGCAAGGGGCGTGTTTTTATCGTCTATTGAACGGGTTAATCTGTCCCGCCTGTGAACCGGAGATGTCCTTGCCGAACCAGAATGTGCCTACGCTCGAAGATGTCGCGCGCGCCGCGAACGTATCGACCGCGACCGTTTCGCGCTGTCTGAACACGCCCGAGCGCGTGGTCGAAAAGACGCGCAAGCGGGTTCTGGCGGCGGTCGAGGCACTGGGCTATTCGCCGAATTTCGGGGCGCAGGCGCTTGCGGCAAGGCGCACGAACACCATCGGCGCAGTGATTCCCACGATGGAAAACGCAATTTTCGCGCGCGGACTTCAGGCCTTTCAGGAAACCATAGCCCGGAACAAGTCGACGCTGCTGGTCGCGAGCTCGTCTTATCGGCAAGACATCGAAGAGGAGCAGGTCCGCGCGCTGGTGGCCCGCGGCGCCGATGCCCTTTTGCTGATCGGCGATGCGCGCAAGAGCGAGATATACGATTTTCTGCGCATCCGGAAAATTCCCTATGTGCTGGCCTGGATATTCAAGGACGACGCCCGGCACAGCTTCGTCGGGTTCGACAACCGCGCCGCGGCGCGGGCCATGGCCGAAAAAGTGCTGGCGCTGGGCCACAGGCGCATTGCCATGATCGCGGGGGTGACGCTGCACAACGACCGGGCGCGGGACCGGGTTCTCGGGGTCCGCGATGCCGCCGTGGCGCATGGCGTGAACATGTCCGATCTGGACGTGGTCGAGGCCCCGTATAATTTCGACGATGCCGCGGATGCGTTTTCGCTGATCATGCAGCGCGAACCGCGTCCGACGGCGGTCATCTGCGGGAACGACATTCTGGCGATCGGCGCGCTGAAGCGGGCCAAGGCCATGGGGCTTCGCGTGCCCGAAGACGTTTCGATAACCGGTTTCGACGATATCGAGATCGCCGAGGTGACGGAACCTGCGATCACCACGGTTCATGTCCCGCACCGGCAAATGGGCCAGGTGGCCGCCGAGATCCTGATCCGGCAAGTGCAGAGCAAGGCGGCATCTCGGGAATTCGCGCCGGAAAGCCGTGAACTGGAGACTTATATCGTCGACCGGGGATCGCTCGGACCGCCGCCTGCGGTTTAGCGGGCGCGACGGGGATTTTGCTCTGGTCAAGGCGGGCAAATTTTGAACAGATAGGGGCAAACCAGACATCCCGTCGGACCCTGCCGGCGGAACAGCGGAGAGAGCCATGCCGACACCGACCAAAGCCAAGGATGCGCCGGACCTGAACCGTTTCGACTGGGCCGATCCCTTCCTGCTGGCGTCGCAGTTGACCGAGGACGAACGCATGTTCGCCGACGCCGCCGAGGAATTCGCGCAGTCCGTCCTGCAACCCGGCATCATCAAGGCCTATCGCGAAGAGGTCACCGACCCGTCGCTGTTCGCGAAAATGGGCGAGGCGGGCCTCTTGGGCGTCACGGTGCCGGAGGAATACGGCGGGCTGGGCGCGTCCTACGTGACCTACGGCCTCGTGGCGCGTGCGGTTGAGCGTGTCGACAGCGGCTACCGGTCGATGATGTCGGTGCAGTCGAGCCTCGTGATGTACCCGATCTATGCTTACGGTTCTGAGGAGCTGCGGAAGAAATACCTGCCGAAGCTGGCCTCCGGCGAGTTAATCGGCTGTTTCGGCCTGACCGAGCCGGATGCCGGGTCGGACCCGGGCGGCATGAAGACAAGGGCCGTCAAGACCGAAGGCGGATACAGGATTACCGGCAACAAGATGTGGATTTCAAACAGTCCGATCGCGGATGTGTTTGTGGTCTGGGCCAAGTCGGACGCGCATGACGGAAAGATTCGCGGATTTGTTCTGGAAAAGGGCATGGCGGGGCTAAACGCGCCCAAGATCGAAGGCAAGCTGTCGCTGCGGGCCTTGATTACCGGAGAGATCGTGATGCAGGGCGTCGAGGTCGGCGAGGACGCGCTGTTGCCGAATGTCGAGGGGCTGAAAGGGCCGTTCGGGTGCCTCAACCGCGCGCGCTATGGTATCGCCTGGGGCGTGATGGGGGCGGCCGAGTTCTGCTGGCACGCGGCGCGGCAGTATGGCCTTGACCGCAAGCAGTTCGGCAAGCCCCTGGCGCAGACGCAACTGTTCCAGAAGAAGCTCGCCGACATGCAGACGGAGATCACGCTGGGCCTGCAAGGCTGCCTGCGGGTCGGGCGGCTGATGGACGATGGCTTGGCCGCGCCGGAAATGATCAGCCTGATGAAGCGGAACAATTGCGGCAAGGCGCTGGATATCGCGCGCGCGGCCCGCGACATGCACGGCGGCAACGGAATTTCCGAGGAATTCCAGGTCATGCGCCACATGGTCAACCTCGAAACGGTGAACACCTACGAAGGCACGCATGACGTGCATGCGCTGATCCTCGGGCGGGCGCAAACCGGCCTGCAGGCGTTTTTCTAGGGCGAGCGTTCGTTTTGCGGGCGCCGGTAAGGAATTGGTCATGTAATCGGGTTACGCCGGATTGCACCACTTGCGGAGCAAGCGCAGCGGCACTCAGTTGAGAGGTTGCAAATCGCCCCGGATCGTGGATGAATGTTGCGGAACCGTCACCGGGTCCGAAGAATATTTCAAGCGGATTGCGCGGGCAGGACCAAGACGGCGGGCGGGGCCGGGGCGGACGATCGGTTTTTTGCGGTCGGACCAGTTCCTTTTGTCACATATCGGTCCTGCGCAGGAATTGCGGGCTGACTGTGGCGTTCGGGAAGAATTGGGGGGAAGGCGGGATGGTATCGAAAATCGGGCTGATCGGTCTGGGCACCATGGGTGCGGCCCTGGCGCAGAATATTGCGGAAAAGGGCTTCGACATCGCGGTTTTCAACCGGACCACGAAGGTTACGCATGACTTTGCCGGATCGGCGGGCGATCTGGCCGACAGGATCACCCCGACCGACAGTCTGGAAGAGTTCGTCGCGGCTTTGCGGAAGCCGCGCGCCATAATCCTGATGGTTGCGGCAGGTGAGGCGGTGGACGCGATGATCGCGTCCCTGACGCCGCTGCTGGACAAGGACGACCTTATCATCGACGCGGGAAACGCGAATTTCCGCGAAACCCGCCGCCGCTCTGACGAGATCGCACCGACCGGCATCCTGTTCATGGGTATCGGCGTGTCCGGCGGCGAAGAGGGCGCGCGGTTCGGTCCCTCGATCATGGGGGGCGGGCCGAAAGCGGCCTGGGACCGGGTCAGCGACGTGCTGGAGGCGATATCGGCCAAATTCGAGGGCACGCCCTGCGCCACGTGGATGGGGACCGACGGGGCGGGGCATTTCGTCAAGACCGTTCACAACGGCATCGAATATGCCGACATGCAGATGATCGCCGAGGTTTACGGCATCATGCGCGACGGTCTGGGCATGTCGGCCGCCGGGATCGGGCAAGTGTTCAACGGCTGGAACGAAGGCCCGCTGAAATCCTATCTGATCGAAATTTCTGGAAAAGTCGCCAAAGCCGTGGACCCTGACACCGGCAAGCCGGTGCTGGACATCATCCTCGACCGCGCCGGTCAGAAAGGCACCGGCCGCTGGACCCTGATCGAGGCGCAGCATCTGGCCGCCCCCGCGACCGCCATCGAGGCCGCCGTGGCGGCGCGCAATTTCTCGTCCCGGCTGGATGAGCGCCTGTCGGGCGAAGCGATCTTCGGCGCGGCCCCGAACAGGATCGACGGCGCGGACGGGTTGATCGACAAGCTGGAGCAGGCTCTGCTGGCCGGCAAGATCGCCTGTTACGCGCAGGGCTTCGGCCTGCTGGCGGCGGCGTCGGAAGAATTCGGCTGGTCGCTGCCGATGCCGGCGATTGCCGAGGTCTGGCGCGAGGGCTGCATCATCCGCTCGGCCATGCTGGACGACATGGCGCAGGCGCTGGGCAAGGATCAGCGGACCAACCTGATGTTCGCGCCGAAATTCGCCGAACACCTGAAGGCCAACCACGGCGGGTTGCGCCATGTCGTGGCGCTCGCGGCCACGGCGGGAACGCCCGCGCCGGCCCTGTCGGCGGCGCTGTCCTATTTCGACATGATGCGCACCGGCCGGTCGACCGCGAACATGCTGCAGGCGCAGCGCGACTATTTCGGCCGCCACGCGTTCGAACGGGTCGACAGGGACGGTGCCTTCCACGGGCCCTGGGCGGATGCGGACCATGGATAGCGCGCCGCGCCTGATCGTGGTGATGGGGGTTTCGGGCAGTGGCAAGACCACCATCGCCCGTGGCCTCGCCGAAGCGCTTGGCGGGCGGTTCGTCGATGCCGACGACTGCCATCCGAAAAGCAATATCGAAAAGATGAGCCGCGGCGAGGCGCTGCACGATGACGACCGCTGGCCATGGCTGCATAATTTCGCGCAGGTGCTGGCGGCGGGCGAGGGGTGCGTTGTCGGGGCCTGTTCGGCACTGAAACGGGCCTACCGCGAGAAAATCATCTCTGCCGCTGGCGAGCCGGTGCTGTTCCTGTTTCTGAACGGAAGCCGCGCGCTGGTGGCGGAGCGTCTGGCGGCCCGAAAGGACCATTTCATGCCTGCGATCCTTCTGGACAGCCAGTTTTCCGCGCTCGAATTGCCCAGCCCGGACGAGCCGGTTGTTCCGATCGATATCAGCGGCACAAGCGAAGAGATCGTCGCGGCGATTGTCCGAGACCTGACGCAAAAGGCTTCCTGATCGGCGCGGCGGCGCGGCTAGTGTTCACCGCTGTCTGAAAAAACCAGATCGGCGGGCAGGGAGGCGCTGCGCACCCGTTCCGCGTTGGGCAAATCGTTCGTATCCGCGCGGGCTATGGCGTCCGCCGCCGTCATTCCGTGGTCGATCCAGCGCTGCACCAGCCGGCGGCGCAATTCGTCGGCTGAAACCTCCAGGGATATCGAGAGGTCCCACAGGTCCGCCAGCCGGTTCCACGGCGGTTCGTCGAACAGCAGGTAGTTGCCCTCCACGATCACCGCGGCGCAGTCGGCGGGGACCGTATCCGCGTCGGCGATCGACATGTCGCGCTTCCGGTCGAACAGGGGGATGGAAACTGCGGCGCCGGTTTTCAGCTTCTTGACCAGAGCGATAAAGCCCTCCGCATCGAAGGTTTCCGGCGCGCCTTTGCGGGCGAACAGGCCGCGCTGGCGCAGCACCGCGTTATCGAGATGGAAGCCGTCCATCGGCACGACCCGGGCGGTCACGCCGGAGGCGTTCAGGGTCGCGGCCAAGGTCTCCGCAATGGTGGACTTGCCGCTGGCGGGCGGCCCCGCGACTGCGATCACGGTACGGGGCCGGTCCTTGATAAGGTCTGTGACACGCGAAACAATCGCCGCGTGCCGGTCTTCGGTTCGGGTCATGCCGGAACGACGTCCGCCGATTCCGGCACCTTGGCGCCGGTCATGTAGGCGACCGCGTCGGACATCGAATGATCCTTGGGGTCGATCACGCAAAGGCGCTTGCCCAGCCGGTGGATGTGGATGCGGTCCGAGACCTCGAACACATGCGGCATGTTGTGGCTGATCAGCACGATCGGGATGCCGCGCGAGCGGACGTCCTGGATGAGTTCCAGCACCTTGCGGCTTTCCTTCACGCCCAGCGCGGCGGTCGGCTCGTCGAGGATGATCACCTGGCTGCCGAAGGCCGCGGCGCGGGCCACGGCGACGCCCTGACGCTGGCCGCCCGACAGGGTTTCGACCGCCTGGTTGATGTTCTGGATGGTCATCAGGCCCAGTTCGGACAGCTTGTCCCGAGCGATCTTTTCCATCTTCGGCCGGTCGAGCATGCGCATGTACTTGCCCATGAAACCCGGCTTGCGGATCTCGCGCCCCATGAACATGTTGTCGGCGATCGACAGGGCGGGCGACATGGCCAGCGTCTGGTAGACGGTTTCGATGCCGGCTTCGCGGGCGTCGATCGGCGAGGCGAAATTAACCGTCTTGCCTTTCAGCCTCACCTCGCCTTCGTCGGGCCGGATAGCGCCCGAGACGGCTTTGATGAGGGTCGACTTGCCGGCGCCGTTGTCGCCGATCACCGCCAGGATTTCACCCGGGTAGAGATCGAAGTCGCAATGGTCCAGAGCCGTCACCCGGCCGTACCGTTTAACCAGATTGCGTCCGGTGAGAATGGGTTCCTGTGTCATACCGCTACCTTTCTGATCCATTGGTCGATTGCGACCGCGAAGATGATGAGCAGACCGATCAGCAGATAGGTCCACTGCGGGTCCGTGCCGATCAGGCGCAGGCCCAGAGAGAAGACGCCGACGATCAGCGCTCCGAACAGCATGCCGACGATGGAGCCCCGGCCCCCGAAGAGCGAGATGCCGCCGATCACGACAGCCGTGATGCTCTCGATATTGGCGAACTGTCCGGCGGTGGGCGATACCGAGCCGATGCGTCCGATCATGACCCAGCCGGCGAAGGCGCAGATCAGGCCGGCCAGCGTATAGACCGAGATCAGGACCTTCTTGACTTGGACACCGGCCAGTTCCGCCGATTCCGGATCGTCGCCGACGGCATAGACGTGACGGCCCCAGGCGGTGTGCTTGAGCACGTAGGACAGCACCAGAACCAGCAGCAGCAGAAAGACCACGCCATAGGTAAAGACCGCGCCGCCGATGCTGAACTTCTCGCCGAACAGCTGAAGGACAGGCGCCTGTTCGGCGATGTCCTGCGAACGGATGGTCTCGTTCGCGGAATAGAGGAAGTTGGAGGCCAGAACGATCTGCCACATACCCAGTGTCACGATAAAGGGCGGCAGTTTCATCCGGGCAACGAGAAAGCCGTTTATGAAACCGCAGGCGGCGCCCACGGCCAGGCCGCAGACCACCGAAATCTCGGCCGGCAGGCCGTAGCGGAAGGTGAACTGGCCCATGACCACGGAGGACAGAACCATGATGGCGCCGACGCTCAGGTCGATGCCGGCGGTCAGGATCACCAATGTCTGGGCCGCGCCGATGATGCCGACGATCGCCACCTGTTGCAGGATCAGGGTCAGGGCGAAAGCCGAGAAGAACTTGCCGCCGAGGATGGCGCCAAAGGCGATAACGGACACGACAAGCACGATCAGCGGAACAAGGGCAGGGCTCTGGTGCAGCGCGTGCTGAAGTTTTTCCAGCACCGTTTTCTGGTGGCCGCCGAACTCGACGACCGTCTGGGGGCCCGCAGCAATCGCTGCCTCGAAATCCTGGGGTTGATTCACTTTGTTGGACATTGTTGCTCCTCCGTTGCCGGACCCCGGCAAAGGTCCGCTTGCACATAGGGCGGCGCGTGGCCGCCCTATGATAGACTATCATATTTTCAGAGAATTAGCGGGGGAATTATCCCCAGCAGAGTTCGGCGCCCTTGGCGGAGTCGATGCTGTCGACGCCTTCGGCGGGCTTGTCGGTGATAAGGGTCACGCCGGTGTCGAAGAAGTCTTTGCCGGGTGTTGGCGCGGGCTTCGTTCCGTCTTTGGCAAAGGCCGCAATTGCCTCAACGCCCTTGGATGCCATCAGCAGCGGGTACTGCTGCGATGTGGCGCCGATGATGCCGTCCTTGACGTTGGCGACGCCGGGGCAGCCGCCGTCGACGGACACGATCAGAACGTCATTCTCGCGGCCGATCGATTTCAGAGCTTCATAGGCGCCCGCCGCGGCGGGTTCGTTGATCGTGTAGACCACGTTGATCATCGGATCGGTGGCCAGCAGGTTTTCCATGGCGCGGCGTCCGCCCTCTTCGTTGCCGTCGGTCACGTCATGGCCGACAATGCGCGGATCGGTTTCGTCGCCCCATTTGTTCGGGTCGCCCAGATCGATGCCGAAACCGGCAAGGAAACCCTGGTCGCGCAGCACGTCCACGGAAGGCTGGCTGACGTTGAGGTCCAGCAGGCCGATCTTGGCGTTGGCGGCTTCGTCGCCCAGCGTGGCGGCAGCCCACTTGCCGATCAGTTCGCCGGCCAGATAGTTGTCTGTCGCGAAGGTCGCGTCGGCGGCGTCGATCGGATCCAGCGGCGTGTCGAGCGCGATCACCAGCAGCCCGGCGTCGCGGGCCTGTTTGACGGGGCCTGCGATCGCTTTCGTGTCGGACGGGGTCAGCAGGATGCCGGCCGCGCCATCGGCGATGCAGGTTTCAATCGCCGCAACCTGGCTTTCGTGGTCGCCGTCGATCTTGCCGGCATAGGATTTGAATTCGAGCCCCAGTTCGGCGGCCTTGGCGGACGCGCCTTCCTTCATCTTGACGAAGAACGGGTTGGTGTCGGTCTTGGTGATCAGGCAAACGCTTGCGGCGCTTGCGGTGGTGGAAACGGCGGCAAGGCAAAGCGCGCTTGCAGCTACGGTTGTGAGCATTTTTTTCATCTGGTCCTCCCGTGACCTAATTTGACGGACGAGCGCTGAAGGCCCGTATTTCGGACTGCCGACCGATACGAATCGGCGCGGGCAGCTGTACTTAATTAACACGAAATCAGGAGATCCTGTCAATAAATAAATAAACTTGATTTATTAATAGAAGGCGGCGCATATTTGCAATGGCGGCAGGAGGCGTTATAGATAGTATCATGGATGACACAACGATCAGAGATCCGATGGGCGGCGTGAACCAGTCCGGCGTTCGCGACCACAACGAACGTCTGGTTCTGTCGTTAATTCAAAGACATGGCGGGTTGCCAAGCGCGGAAATCGCGCGCCGCTCGAACCTGTCGGCGCAGACGGTTTCGATTATCATTAGAGCATTGGAGAAGGACGGATTGCTGCTCCGCGGCGACCCGATTCGCGGCAAAGTGGGCAAACCTTCGGTCCCGATGATACTAAATCCCGATGGAATTTTGTCATTCGGTTTGAATATTGGCCGGCGCAGCGCCGATCTGGTTCTGATCGACTCGGTCGGCGTCTTGCGGGCCCAGTTGAAGATGACCTATCCCTTTCCGACGCCTGCCGAAGTGATGCGTTTCCTGGAGGACGGGTTCAGACAGATTTCCACCGGAATCCCGAAGCATCTGGCGGCCAACGTCGCGGGTATCGGTGTGGCGGCGCCGTTCGAACTGTGGAATTGGCTCGAAGCTGTCGGCGCGCCGCAAGAGGAAATGCAGAAATGGCGCGATTTCGATCTGGAGGCCGAGGTCGGCAAAAGGACCGGCCTGCCCGTCATTTCGCAGAATGACGCCACGGCGGCCTGCACGGCGGAACATGTATTCGGCCGCGGCCGGGAGTTTACCGACTACGCCTATATCTTCATCGGCTCCTTCATCGGCGGAGGCGTGGTTCTGAACCACATGGTCTATTCGGGCCGCACCGGCAATGCCGGCGCGTTCGGGCCTCTGCCGGTACCCGACGGCGGAGCCGGGATGACCCAGTTGCTGCACAAGGCGTCGCTCTTTCTGCTGGAGCGCAAGCTGGTGGAGGCCGGGATCGATCCGCGGCGCATCTGGGACCCGGCGTACGACTGGTCGGGAATGGATGCCATCCTGGATGACTGGATCGACACCACGGCGCGTCATCTGGCGATCGCGGTCGTCGCCGCCTGTGCGATCATCGACTTCGAGCGCGTTCTGATCGACGCCAACTGCCCGCCGCATGTGCGCCACAGGATCACCTTCGAGACCCAGAAATATGTCCACAGGCTCGACACGCGCGGGATCGCCGATCCGGTCGTGATCGAGGCGTCCGTCGGTCGCAACGCACGCTCGATCGGGGCTGCGACGCTGCCGCTCATGTCCAGATTTTTTCTGAACCAGCAAGGATTTGCATAATGCCGAAGATATTATGTTGCGGCGAAGCTCTGATCGACATGTTGCCCTGTGTCTCGGACACCGGATTGCCGGGGTTCACGCCGCTGGCGGGCGGGGCCGTATTCAACACGTCCATCGCGCTCGGCCGTCTGGGCGTCACGACGGAATTGTTCACCGGCCTGTCGTCGGACCTGTTCGGCGACATCCTGCGCAAGAGCCTGAAGGAAAGCAATGTCGGCTGGTCGCTCAGCGCCTTTTCCAAGCGCCCGACGTCGCTGGCTTTCGTCAAGCTGGTGGGCGGGCAGGCGACCTATACATTCTACAGCGAGAACGCTGCGGACAAGGTGCTGACAGAGGCGGACCTGCCAACCGTTCCGGCCAATATCGGCACGCTGTTCTTCGGCGGCATCAGCCTGGTCGGGGAGCCTTGCGGTTCGACCTACGAGGCCCTGCTGCAACGCGAGAAAGACAGGAAAGTGATCATGCTGGACCCGAATGTCCGGCCCGATTTCATCGAGGACGAAGACGCCTACCGGAAACGCATCGATGCCATGATCGCCGGCGCGGACCTGGTCAAGCTGTCGGATCAGGACCTGGAGTGGCTTGTCGACGAATCCGACCTGTTCACGGCGGCGCGGCAGTTGCTTGACAAGGGGCCGAAGGCGGTCTTCGTGACCCGTGGCGCAGAGGGCGCGTTGGCGGTTTCCCACGTGGCGGAAACCGAGGTTCCGGCGACACTGGTCGAGGTCGTCGATACCGTCGGCGCCGGCGACACCTTCAACGCCGGCATCCTGTGGTCGCTGAGCAAGGCGGATCTGCTGCACAAGGACAAGCTGGCCAATCTGACCACCGCGCAACTCGCCGCCGCGCTGTCGGCAGGCGCGCGGACCGCGGCGATCACCGTATCGCGCAAGGGCGCCAACCCGCCGTGGCTGCACGAGCTCTAGGCCGGCCGAAAGCCCCGTAATCACGCTGAATTCGCGTCGTACCGCTCCGGGCGGCGCGAAAAGTCTCCTTGCACTCGCTCCGTAGAAATATAAGAACTGGTGTCTTAGGAACGTCCAGCGCCAAAACGCACGAGGGAAAACGAATTGTCTATGACCGAGAATGAGCCGCATTCGATCTATGGTATCGACCGGTGGGGTATGGACCTGGTGTCCGTTCTGCCGAACGGCGAGCTGGGCCTGAAAAACCCGCTGAAGCCGGATGCGCCGATCGCCAGCCTGCCCAAGATTATCCGGGGCCTGAACGAGCGCGGCATCCACGTTCCGATGCTGCTGCGGGTCAGCTCCTTTCTGGATCACGGCATCCGGACGCTGAACGACAGCTTTGCCGAGGCCATCGAGCGGGTAAAATACCGCGGCGTCTATCGCGGCGTGTTTCCCGTCAAGGTCAACCAGCAGGCGCAGGTGATCGACCGGATCGTGGAGTTCGGCCGTCCCTATTCCTTCGGTCTGGAGGCCGGATCGAAACCCGAACTGGTGATCGCGCTGGCCCACAGCCTCGCCAAGGACGCGATGATCGTGTGCAACGGCGTCAAGGACGCGGAATTCATCCGTCTGGCGATCCTGTCGCGCAAGCTGGGTTTCAACACCGTCATCGTGCTGGAGAGCGCCAAGGAACTGGACACGGTTCTGGCCGTGATGGAGGAGCTGGACGAAGAGCCGCTGCTGGGCGTGAGGGTCAAACTGACCCACCGGATCGGCGGCAACTGGGCGGAAAGCTCGGGCGACCGCTCGTCCTTCGGGATGCATACGGACCAGCTTGTCGAGGTCGTGGACCGGTTGAAAGCGGCGGGATGCCTGCATTGCCTCAAACTCCAGCACTCGCATCTCGGCTCGCAGATACCCGACGTCAACGACGTGCGCCGCGCGGCGGACGAGGCCTGCCGCTATTTCGTCGAGCTGTCCGCCGAGGGCGTGCCGCTGACCTATCTGGATCTGGGCGGCGGTCTGGGCATCGACTATACCGGCGAGAAATCCGCAACGGAAAACTCGATCAACTATTCGGTTGCCGAATACTGCGACAACGTGGTGGAAACCGTGGCCTATGCCATGGAAGAGGCCGGGCTGGAGCATCCGACCCTGATCACCGAAAGCGGCCGCGCCGTCGTGGCGACCTCTTCGATGCTGATTTTCGACGTGCTGGAGGCGACGCTGTACGATGCCAGCTCCGCGCCTGCGCCGGATGAGGACGATCACCATCTGGTCAAGGATCTGGCGGCGATCAGCGGCTACCTCGGCGTCAAGCGGTTGCAGGAATGTCTGAACGACGCGCTGTATTACCGCAACGAGTTGCGCGCCCTGTTCCGCCGCGGCTATATCGACCTGCGCCAGATGGCGCGGGCCGAGCGGATCTACCTGCACCTGATGTCCAAGATCAAGAAGCTAGCGCCGCTGGTCGAAAACGCGCCGGAACTGGATGCGCATCTGGAACAGATCGCGGACATCTATCACTGCAACTTTTCGCTGTTCCAGTCCTTGCCCGATGTCTGGGCCATCGACCAGCTGCACCCGGTCGTGCCGCTGCAAATGTTGGACAAGGAGCCGGACCGCCGCGCCATCCTGTCCGACATCACCTGCGATTCCGACGGCAAGGTCGACCGCTTCATTCTGGCCGACGGCGTGTCGCCGTCCCTGCCTGTGCATGACCTGCCCGAGGACACCCCTTACTACATGGGCGTGTTCTTCGTCGGAGCCTATCAGGAAACGCTGGGCGACCTGCACAACCTGTTCGGCGACACCAATGTGGTGACCATCGACCTGCGCGACGACGGCGGTTTCGACCTGCTGCACGAGCAGGAGGGCGACAC